>CAMLRI010000323.1 GCA_946482385.1 uncultured Cellvibrio sp. | reverse complement strand
GGAATTCAAACAATTGATCAGTGTGGAATCCGGTGCAGATAACACCCGCACCATTAGCGAATCATCGGTAGCGGCCAGTTTGACCAACGCCATGAAAATGAAAGTGGGTTTTAATATCGCCAACGATAGTGATGTGGCGCCCGACAAGGAAAGCACCGACACCACGACTTTCGTCAATTTGGTGTACAGCTTTTAAGCTCCCGGCTGATTGACAGGCCTGCTCGATAAACGGCGGGCGGCGTATAATGCGCGCCCGCTTGGCAAGGCAACCATACACAGATTTCTATGACCTCACCCCAATTCAATCGCGCTCTGCTCGCCCCGCGCCACTGGCCATCCTGGCTGGGTGCTGGCCTATGGTTTGTAATCACGCTACTGCCTTACCGCGTGCAATGGTGGTTGGCAAAACTGCTTAGCCCGCTGTTGTACCTCAATAAAAAACGTATCGAAATGGCGCGCACCAATTTGCGCCTGTGCTTTCCCCAGCAAACCGAGGCCGAGCGCGAAGCGCTATTAAAAGCCAATGTGTTTTCTACGGCATTGGCAGTGTTTGAAACCGGCATCGCCTGGTTTTGGCCGAAATGGCGTTTGCGCCGTTTGTTTACCATTACCGGGTTGGAGCATGTTCAACAGGCCAATGCCGAGGGGCAGGGGGCCTTGTTGCTGAGCCTGCATTTCACCACGCTGGATATTGGCAGCGCCATGCTCGGTATTCACGTGAGTTACGACGGTATGTACAGCCCTCACGCCAACCCGGTGATGGATTATCTGCAAAAAATACGGCGCGAAGCCTATTGCGAGGGTGGTATTGCTATTGCGCGGGAAAACCTGCGGGCGATAGTGGGCCAATTGCGTAAAGGCCGCCTGGTTTGGTACGCCCCCGACCGCGACCTGGGGCGCAAGGCATCTATTTTTGTGCCTTTTTTTGGTGTGCCGGCAGCGACGGTTGCGGCAACCGCGCAATTTGCCCGCATGGGCCGCGCCAAAATTATTCCTTTTAGCCAATACCGCCGCGCCGATGGCAGTGGTTACCAGGTGGTGATCCATCCGCCGTTCGAGAATTATCCCACCGGCGATGACTATGCTGATGCGCGCCGGGTGAATGAGTTTGTGGAAAATGAAATTCTGAAATGCCCCGAGCAGTACCTGTGGGCGCAGCCGCGTTTTAAAACCCGTCCCGAGGGCGAACCCAGGGTATACGCCAGCCGCAAAAAATAATTGCCTGGGTTTTTGGTGGTTAGGGCAGTGCTGTTTTTATAGGTGCAGTTGTTGGAATTCCGGTTCCAACTCGCCGTATTGCCACACATAATCAAACTGTTCGTGCAGTTGTTTTACTTCGCGCCCCGCCTGGTAGTTGGCAAAGCCGCGGTACACCTGGTCATCGTTTTTGTACAGCAGCCTGTCGCTGTCGCACAGCATAAAACCCATGTCTTTATCATTGGGTTCCACCACCAATTTGCGCACCTGGATTTTGCTGGATAGGCGCTGATGCAGGCGTATTAACTTGTGCCCCAGTTCGGCGGCGGGCTTGGTGTCTTTAATGAGTATTTGCACCTGGGCGTAGCGGCTGGTGCGGGCAAAATCAGAGAGTGCCTGAATAAATTCTGCGGTGTTATATAGCGACGCATCCAGGTCGCGGGTGAGTATCGCAATAGAGCGGCGATTTTGTGCCAGCAATTTCAGGCTGTGTTGCTGAAAATCATCCAGGCCATCGAGCAGCCATAAATCCGCACTGGTTTGCGATTGCTCTGCCATGGTTATGCCTCCGGTGAATAGTGCATGGCAATATGGGGAATGCCGGCATCCATAAATACCTCGCCTTCCACTTTAAAGCCAAGTCTTTGGTAAAAATTTTGCCGCTCGCATTGGGCGTGCAGGTAAATAGGGGTGGTGGTAGAGGATTGTTGGCAGTGTTGAATAAGCTGCTGCATTAACTGCTGGCCAATGCCTTGCCCGCGCCAGGGTTTGAGCAGGGCAACTCGGCCAATATGGAATAGGGGGTGGCCTTGGTGGTGTTCTAACAATAATCGCGCGCAGCCAATCGCGTTCTTATCCTGCAGCACCAAAAAATGCGTTGCGCTTTCATCCAGCCCATCCCATTCGTCGGCTGCCGATACCTGCTGTTCTTCCATAAACACTTGTGTGCGTATCTGCGCTAATTCTGCTGCATGGGTGTGCCAATCGGTTTTTATAATTTCAACAGCCATGCTCAATGCTCAATGCTCAATGCTCAATGCTCAATGTGCAGGGGTTCCGGTATTAGTTCTGAGACCGTGCGCGGCAGGACGCCGCGCTCGAGCCCCCAGGGATGGGTTCACGGCGTGTCTCAGGGCTAATACCGGAAACCCATCGCTGGCACAGGTCTCCCTTTGGGTGTGCCTATAGTTAGGATGTGCCAGTTTGGGATTCCGATATTCCTTCTGAGACACGCCGTGAATCCTTCCCTGGAGGCTCGTCGTCGACATCCATGTCTCCGACGGTCTCAGAAGAAATATCGGAATCCCGATGTAAACTTCACTCAGATCACTCGTCCACTAACAGTGTTTCTTGGTTAATCAATTGTGAAAGCGCTGCTACATCGAAAGGCTCTTGCACAAAAGGTTTAATTTGCGCCCAGCTGATTTCGGTTTCGGCGCAAACCAATTCCGCCAATTCCCGCGAGCAATTAATGGCCTCGCCATCGGCAAACAGGAAGGTGCCATTGGCATCGGTATGGAAGGCTAAGCGCGCGGCGGGGTGGCGCCACAGCATCTGCCCATCGGCCAGGGCAGCCTGCCAATCATCCGCATCAATTTCCAGCGGCTCTTCGTCGGTTTGCTCCAGGTATTTGCGCTCGGTCATATATTTGCCAAACCAATGGGCAATAGTTTCCGGCGTTAAATGCTGCTGAATAATTTTTTGCAATTGCGCAATGGCTTCAGGGCCAATTTCGCCAGGATTTTTTTGCAGTTTCAAATCCGGGTCGCTGTAGCGCAAATCGTCGGCAATATTCAGCGCAACTTCCTGGCCGATTTCCGAGAGGATATCCGCATGGCTGGGGGCGCGAAAGCCAATCGAGTAGGTCATGCAATCATCGCCAACGGCATTGCCCCAGTGGGCAATACCGGGTGGAATGTAAAGCATGTCGCCGGGTTCCAATACCCACTCATCGCTGGTGTGGAACTCGCTCAGGATTTTCAGGCGAGTGCCTTCCACGCGGGGGGAGTTGTTGTCGCACATCTGCCCGATTTTCCAATGGCGCTTGCCCAGGCCCTGCAGCAAAAATACATCGTAATAATCAAAGTGGGGGCCAACACCGCCCTGGTCGGGGGCGTAGCTGATCATCAAATCATCCAGGCGCCAGTTGGGAATAAAGCGGAAGTAATCGAGCAGGGCATTTACCTCGGGCACCCACTGATCCACTGCTTGCACCAACAGCGTCCAGCGCTTTTCCGGCAGCTTGGTGAAGGTGTCTTCATCAAAGGGGCCATTGCGCAATTCCCAAGGGGTTGTGCCGTTTTCCAACACAATGCGCGACTCCACTTCTTCTTCCAGCGCCAGTCCCGCCAATTCATCGGGCGCAATGGGCGATTCAAAACCGGGAAAAGCATTGCGGATCAGCAGCGGTTTTTTCTGCCAGTAATCCCGCAGGAATTCTTCAATGGGCATATCGCCAAGGTGGGTGAGGGGAGCAATCATGGTGT
>CAMLRI010000322.1 GCA_946482385.1 uncultured Cellvibrio sp. | reverse complement strand
TCTGCCGCACCACAAGCAATGGGCTGTTTCCATAGCAGCCATAGCCACCAATTCCGATTCACCTACAAGGATTTTTTATGCCGCAAGCTCCCGCCCAACACCTATCGCCAATACCCCAGCGCTCCATGCTTAAGCGGTTCAAACGCCAACTGCTGGCAGTGGCGCTCTGCGGTTTTACCGCCTCCGCCTTTGCCCAGGCGGGAAAACTAAAACTCACCATTGTCGACACCAACACCCAGCGCCCTATTGCCGGCGCCCAGGTGACCTTAATTCCGCGCAAGGGCGAAGCCATCCAACTCACCCTGGACGAGCGGGGCCGGGCGCAGCTGCGCCAGCTGGCGGCGGGGCTTTACGAAGTGCGTATCAGCCACCCCAACTACCAAAGCGCGCGCCTGCCGCGGGTGCGGGTGGTTGATAACAAAACCACCCCTATCACTAGCGCGCTGATTCCCAGCATCGCCGTGGAAGAATTGGTGGTGCTGGGCCAGGCCAACCCACGCAACCCTCTCAACCCGGTCAGCGCCAGTGTGATCGACCGCGAATCGCTCAACAGTGCCGCCGGTAGCGGCAGCGATGTGCTGCGCTCCCTCGACGGCCTGCCCGGCCTGTTTGGCGATGGCGAATTTTCCAGCTTTACGGTGCGCGGCAATGGCCCGCGCGACAACCTGATCCTGGTGGACGGTATTCCCTACGACAACGTGGTGCACTTTAGCGATAGCTTTGGCGAGCTGGAGGACATTGAAGGCGGCGGCCGCTACTCGGTATTTGCCCCCAACATGATCGCCAGCGCCGAATTCCAGCCCGGCGGCTGGGGCCCAGCCTATGCCGGCCGCGCCGGTTCGCTGCTTAAACTGAATGTTGCCGAGGGCAACCCGGATAGCGCCGCCTACCGCACCCGCCTGGATATTGCCGGCATCGAAATTGGCTACGATGGCCCCAGCGGTATCCACGACAACACCGCCATTTTGTTCTCTGCCCGCGACTACGATTTTGGCCGCCTGTTTGAAACTATCGGCCTGGATGCCATAGGCACACCCAAGCTCACCGACGTGATTTTTAAATCCACCACCCAGGCGAGCGACAGCGACAAGATCAACCTGCTGGCGCTTTACGCGCCCGAATCCTACACCCGCGATCTGGACAATGTGCTCGCCTCGGACGAGGACGAAGCCGGTGTTTATGAAGATGTGGAGCTGGTGGAAACAGATACCGACAACAATTTGCTGGCGGCCAGTTGGGCGCGCCTGGTGGGCGATGAGGGCGAGTGGGTCAACCAAATTTACTGGCGCCACTACGACGAGCGCGCCTACAACGGCGAGGCCTACCCGGATTTGGTGGCCGAAGCTACCCCCGCTAGCGAGATTCCGGTGCGCGAGCGCTTGCTGTTTTCCCAGCGCGAAGAAACCGAGCTGGGCTGGCAGAGCGATTTCAGCAGCAGCAATGCCCTGGGGCGTTTTTCTGCCGGCCTGCGCCTGACCCAGGTGGATTTGGCCTTTGCCCTGGATTTGCGCGAAGACTGGATTCGCTACACCTATGACCAACAGGATTTCCGCCCGGACACCGAGCAAAAGTACGTCACCCTTACCCCAGCGGCCATTAACAACACCTACCAGCAACAGGAAACCAATTACGCGGTTTATGCCGACCAGGAATTTTCCCTGAGCGATTGGCGCTTTCGCGCCGGGGCGCGCTACGACCGCGATGGCTTTTCCGACGAGGATTTAGTATCGCCGCGCCTGGGCGCCACCTGGCTAATCAATAGCGACCTGCGGATGACCGCCAGCCTCGGCCGCTACTACCAAGCCCCGCGCAGCAACGACCGCGCCAGCGACGCCAGCAACAGCCAATTGGAAAATGAAATTACCGATCAGGTCAGCCTGGGGTTTAACTACCGGGTAGATGCCAACCTGGAATTATTTATCGAGCCTTACTACCAACAACTCAGCAAACAAATTGTCGATGGCGATGCAGTGAACCGCACCCGCCGCAACAGCGGCGAAGGTGAATCCTACGGGGTGGATATGGCGCTCACCCGCCAGTTCGATAACGGCTGGTCGGCTAACGTTAACTACTCCTACAACCAGGCGCGCTTGCGCGCCCAGGAAGGCGCCGCCTATTACGATGCGGATTTCAACCGCCCCCATATTGTGAGCCTGGGCGGCGTGTGGGAAATCAACCAGCGCTGGAAATTATCGGCGCGCTGGAAGTGGGCCTCGGGCAAACCCAGCGATAGCTACCTGGTGCACGACAATGTGTTGGGCGATGGCCAACCCCTGCGCTATTCGCGGGAAACCATCGCCGAGAACGATCGCCGCTACGGCCATTACAGCGCTTTGAATTTCCGCGCCGACTATATCCGCAGCTTTGGCGATACCAATGTGATTGCGTTTATCGACATCATCAATTTGCTGGGATCGGAAAACCCCGGCAGCGCCAACTTCAACGAGCGCACCGGCAAAAACGAAACGGAAGATGGCAGCGCTATTCCGCTGGTGGGCTTGCTGTTTGAGTGGTAATTCATATCTACCAAACCACACCGGGATAAAAACACTCAAACACAACCATATTCACGCAGAAACGCAAAATATTTATGCACAAAAAAGGGTCGCCGCAGCGACCCTTATCTTTTTGCACAAGCTGTTATCCGTATTAAAAAATCAACGTCTCTGCCGCTTGCAGGCGCGCTTTGCTGCCCAAGTCCAGAGTAATGCCGGTTAACTTATCCTGGTGTTTGCCTTGCAGTGCCTTGGGCACATCAAATTCAACACCGGCTTTGGGGTTAAGGTTAACCAATACCCAGGTGCTTTTGCCGGCGGCAATTTTTTCCACCAGCCACACATCTTTATTGGCCACTGGGTAGTAGCGCACCTCTTGCGGCAATTGCAGTGCCGGGGTTTGGTTGCGCACTTTTATCAAGCGTTTGTAGTGCTGGTAAAGCGAAGTGTTATTCTGCGCTTGCGCCGCTACCGATAAGCCCTTGCCCTGCAAAGTCTGCCAATAACCAGCCCACCAGCCTTTGTGGTTTTTTACCCAGGGGAACCATTTGCCCTGGTCGAGCCAGAACTGGCCAGTGCTATTAAAGCCTGCGGTTTTTTCTTCGCTCCACTGCATAATCGCGCGGCGGTATTGGTCGTCGCCCACATTAAATTGCGACATGCCAATTTCCTCGCCGTAGTACATGTACAGGGTGCCCGGCGTAGTCATCAGCAAACTGGCGGCGATTTTGGCCTTGGCCATATCGTTTTCCAGGGTGTGCATAATGCGGTTTTGGTCGTGGTTGGTCAGGAAGGGCGAAAAATAAGTCATGGGGCCAGCGGCTTTGCGGTTGTGCAAATTGGTCCAGAGGTTATCGCGGCCCTGCTGCAGTTTGGTATCGCTTACTGTGCCGAAATCCGCAGTGCGCTGGACTTTGGGGTTGAGGATATCAATCACCAAATTGCCAAAATCAAAATCAAACGCCGAATCCAAACCCTGGCCATTGTCGCGGTAGCGGCCCACGGTTTTCAGGTCGGTCCAGGCTTCGGCCACCAGCATGGCATCGGGCTTAATGGATTTAACGTGCTTGGTAAATAGAGTCCAATAATCAATGGTGCCCTGGGTATCTGCCTGGCCGGGGTAACCGCCCTCTTCCACCGCATAACGCACTGCATCCAAACGGAAACCATCCACGCCTTTATTCAACC
>CAMLRI010000321.1 GCA_946482385.1 uncultured Cellvibrio sp. | reverse complement strand
CGAGCAGCAATGGAATGGTAAGCGCTATGACGCCATCACTCTGGAAATTACCCAGCAAGCCCAGGGTGACTATCCTCAGCGCTATATCAAAACCTTCCTGAAAGGCGTGGGCGATGTAGGTAATACGGAATGGGGGCTAGATAGTATCGAGGTCAACAAACTGCACAACACCTCCAGTGGCGAAGCCAAGAGCGGTGGCAGTGGCGGTGGCAACACCAGTAGCCTGCTGCTGGGCTTACTGATACTGCTGGCACTCGGCAGAGGCTTGCGCAACAAGCGTTAGTTACTAGGCGTTACCAAAGGGGCTGCGGCCCCTTTTTTATTAACGGGATTTATTTTGTTGCTATCACAATCACCGACTGACTGGTATCCGTTTACGCAACACCAAACGCGCATTATTTTGATCAATAAAAAAATCAAAGCGCCCCAAAATATCCACGCCTAACAGGCCATCGAAATCCCGCACATCATCCATGGGCAGGTGCGCCAATGTGTGGTTATTGAACTTCAGGTTGGCCAACCTCAACTGCTCCACCCGAAACGCATAACTGGTCACCTGGCCGCTGGCGGTGTTCAATTGCAAAGGGCGAGAATTTTTTACCAAGGCGGAATAGCGCAATAAAAAATAACTGGTGAGGCCGCTGACCGATGCCCCTGTGTCCAGCAGCAGGCGCGCCTTTCTGCCTTCGATTTCCACTTCCAGCAAAAACTGTTGGCCGTAGCGCAGCAGCGGTATTTCTATGCCGGAGCCAAGCGTCGCGGTATTGGCCTTGTCATTCAGCTTGGCCAGAATTAACTCTGCCTGTGGCTGCTGCTGCGGGTCGTTCAGCGCCATCAGCGCATGGTATTCCGTTTGGGTTTGATCCTGGTTATCCAGGTGCAGGCGCGCCAGGGCTAGGTGCAGTTCGCCATTGTCGGCCTGCAGCTTGGTCAACTGATTCAACTGCTCAATCAGCCACTGGCGATCATCGCCAAACAAGCTGGGGTTTTGCGCCAGCTGCAGCAGGTAGCGGCGCAAATGAACCATGGCCTGCTCGGCTTTGGCGGCATCCAATTCCCAACGCAGGTAAGCAAACCAGGCTGATACCGAATCGCGCGCATTACCCAAGCGCTGCAGGGTTTGCGCCAACAGCAGCCAGGCGGGGGCAGATTGGGGATGCTGCTGCAGATATTGCTTTAACACGCGCACCGCAGCCAAGGAGTCATCGCTGGCCAATAGGTGCTGCACCTGCTCCCAGAGCGATGGCAGAGTTTGCCGCTGGGGATCATGGCCTGGCGCCGACGGCACAGCTTGTGTTGAGGCAGGCAGCGCCTGTTCGGATAAAACCGGCGGCACAGATTCAGCAACCGATGGCGGCATGGCTATTGGCGCCTGGGGGCGATACAGATATTTGCCAAGCGCCAACCCCAGGGCCATTCCCAACACCACACCCAGCAGCAGCCAGGCGCCATTTTTTACCAAGGGCATAGCAAGCACCTACCAATAGCGCTGCAAATAGCGTTCGATTTGCGCCGGAGTAGTCACTGTGGCGAAACGCTTTAGCGGTTTGCCGTCGCGGCCAATTAAAAATTTGGTGAAATTCCATTTAATCGATTGCCCCAAAAGCCCCGGCAACTGCACTTTCAACCACTGGAACAAAGGGTGAGCGCGGGTGCCGTTCACCTCCACCTTGGCAAATATGGGAAAGCTAACGCCGTAATTGATCTGGCAGGTTTGGGCGATGGCGTCGGCATCGCCCGGTTCCTGGCCGCCAAACTGATTGCAGGGAAACCCCAGTACCACCAATCCCTTGTGCTTGTGGTGTTGATAGAGCGCCTCCAGCCCCGCATATTGCGGCGTAAATCCGCATTGGCTTGCGGTGTTGACCACCAACACCAACTTGCCGGAGTAATCCGCCATGTTCACAACCTGCCCGGCCAAACTCCGGGCGCTGAATTGATAAAAATCTTCGCTCATATTGTTCTCACACATTCTGCAGCATGGTTTCGCATAAGGAGCGCGGGCACTGATCGCCAGGATCAAAGCCCACGTAAATTAAGCAACTCTTGCACCGAGCCCAACCTATGAACTTTTTGACTCGCTTACTCGCCTGCGGCGGCCTGGTATTTATGCTTTCGTCCTGCTCTACAGCCCAACTGAAACTTTACGCCAACAACCAACCCCGGCTGGATTTGCCCAGTTTTTTTAACGGCAAACTGGAGGCCAATGGCCTGGTAAAAAACCGCGCGGGGGAAGTTACGCGCTATTTTAACGCCGAGATCAACGCCTACTGGCGCGATGGTGTTGGCACCCTGGAAGAGCGCTTTGTATTTAACGACGGCGAAATACAATACCGCACCTGGACACTCAAACCCAACGGCCAGGGCTACGATGCCAGCGCTGGCGATGTGGTAGGCATAGGCAAAGCGCGGCTGAGCGGCAATGCGCTGCACATGAATTATCAACTGCAAATAAACTACAAAGGCTCACCCATTACGCTGAGCGTAGAGGATTGGATGTGGTTGGTGGATAACAACACCCTGCTCAACGAATCGCAGCTGCGCAAATGGGGCCTGCGGGTTGGCAGTGTGCAATTAGTCATTAACAAACTGGACTAATCGTTTTTGTCCAGCCACTTGCGCATGCGCGCTGCCGCTTTGGCATCACCCTGGGCAAGATAGATTTGCTCTGCCAAGCGGTAGAGGCGCGGGTCTTTGCGCTCCTGCTTGAGCGCTTTTTCAATGGCCTGGCGCGCACCTGCATAGTTTTGCGCATCAAATTTATCCTGCGCCAGTTTGTACTGATAGTAAGGATTGGCATTGCGATGACGGCGTACTTTTTGGCGATAAACTTCGGCTTTTTCCAGATTGCCCTGGTCGCGGTATAACCCCACCAGGTTGTGCATCACACTAAAATCGCCGGCATTCAAACTTAAGCCCTGTAAATAGGCCGCCTCGGCTTCCGCTAACAAACCCGCGCGGCGGTAAATAGTGCCCAGGTTGCTCCAGATGTAACTCGCCTTATCATCCAACAACAGCGCTTTGCGCAAATGCAAAAAGCCGCCGCGCGCATCGCCCCCGGCGGCCAACTCCATACCGCGGTTGCTGTAAAACTGCGCCGCCATTTCCGCCTCGCTCAGGGGGCGCTGCTTGTAGCTGGCATGGAAGCGGCGCATTTCCAAATCCACCACTATGTCCTCGCCGGCGCCACTGCTTACGTCCATCAAGCGCGCCACACTGCGGAACAATTTGGGCAGCACCACCTTGGCATTCACATGGCGCATAAACAGGTAGGTGTCGTCGCCGCGCATATCCCAGGTGGGCGGCAGCATCACCTCGTTGTACTGGGCATTCAGCCCCAGGTGGCGCGCCATAGCCACATACAACAGGGTGTAGCTCAAGCAATTGGCCTGGCGGCTCTCAAAGGCTTCGCGCGCGGTATTGGTGGTGTAGGCCGAATAGGTAATACCGCGCCCCAGGTTTTCCTGGGGCAACATTAACTGGTGGTGCAGGGCCTCGGCCTTGGCCTCCATACCGCGCTTGCCCGCCACCGCGCGCTCGGCAAAAGCAACCATCTCCGCTGTTAATGCAAACAGCTCCACCTCTGGCAGCTGCTGCACTTGATAGGGCTGGCCCAGCAGCGCCCTACCCGCCAGAGCCTGCTCCAGGGCCAGTGGATCTGGCAATACCTGGTCGCGCTGCACCA
>CAMLRI010000320.1 GCA_946482385.1 uncultured Cellvibrio sp. | reverse complement strand
CTTTGTGGGAGCTGGCTTAAACAAAAACCGTCAATTTATTTTAGGACGGGACAAACACTTGCATCAGATAAGTTATTGCAGCTCTGCAGTGTCCTGCAAATATTGCTGGTAACTACTGAAATCGGTGTAACCATTCAAATTATTAACCTGGGAGGCAATAGCCGTTTTTTGCTCAGCATTGACAGCATCTGCAGCAACTTTTACCCCACTCAAAGACAGCACCGCATAGTCGCCATTTGCCATCAATACGCCATCTACCACAGGCTTATCACCCTGGGGCTTGGGCATATCAAACACGTGGCTAACAAGCTCTGCTGGCAAGTCACTACCAAAGCGCTTGATATCAACTTGAACTTTGGCCTCTTGCCCCTCTTGCTTTGCAACATCAGCCAATGCAGACCCAGCGCGCACAGCAGCAACAAGCTGCGAGCCCTTCTCGCGAACCAAGTCACGCAACTTAGCTTCGCTCAATACAGCAACAACTTGATCTTTGACATCCGCCAAAGGCAGGAGACGACTAGGCTGATAATCCGCTTTCTTCAGCACCAGAACACGCGACGCATCCAACTCAACTGGCTCACTGGCATTACCCTGCTGCAACACATCCTCAGAGAAAGCCGCATCGACAAACTGCTTATTAGCTGCAACACCAGAAGCGGAACTGCGAGAAAACAAGCCTGTGTTAGCCACAGTCAAATCCAACTCAGTTGCAACATCGGCCAGATTATCGGCATTAAATGACAAATCCTTCAGCTGGCCCAATTTTGCTACAAAAATGCTCTCGGCCTCGGCACGCTTCAACTGCTCTTCAAGCTGTGCACGCTGCTCATCAAAACTGGGAGCTGCAGTGCCTCTCTCAGACAGCAGCTTAATAAAATGAACACCTGCCTCAGTGGTTACCGGTGCAGACACCTCACCCACTTTCAAAGCGGCCAATGCCTGTTCAAACTCGGCAGGAAAAGTGTCGCCTTTGGTAAACCCAAGGTCGCCACCTTGCTCTTTACTGCCCTGGTCATCGGAATAGGCCTTAGCCAAGGCCGCAAAATCTTCGCCGGCCGCCAACTTTTCCTGAACAGCTTTGATTTTAGCTTCATCCTTATTCTCGATAAGGATATGGGCAGCCTGCCGCTCCGGTGCCGCAACGAAACTCGCCATATTTTGCTCATACTGCTTGCGCAACTGCTCTTCAGTAACACTAACGCCAGCCATAAGCGCATCAACACTCAGATCTATGTAGTCAACAGAAACCTGCTCATCACTGGTGTAAGCCTGTGGATTTTTTTGGTAATAATCAGCCGCCTCTTCATCCGTTACCACAATGCCAGCTTTAAGTTTTTCAGCGGGCAGCACCATGTAGGAGAAGTCACGGGTTTGGTAATTAAGTGCAATCAACTCATCCAGCTCACCGGCCGTGGCGAAAGAGCTGGCAGACAACCCGGTATACAACTGGTTCAACAGTAAGTCTTTAGCCAATTGCTGGGTATAGCTACCATGGGTGTAACCCATCATGCCCAGAACCTGCTGATAACGAGCATTATCGAATGCACCTGATTCCCCCTGGAACATAGGGAGGCCAATGATTTTTTGGTTAATTAAATCTTTACCAATTGCCATGCCCATTTTTTCGGCAGCTTGATGCAACAATTCGCTCTGAATCAAACTTTCCAGTGCCGGCTTTCTCAAATATTCGTCACTCAAAAATTCACTGGGAATCTGCTCGCCATAACGCGCCATCATCTGCTGCTTCTGACGGGCAATAGCATTTTCCAGCTGGGTCTGGGTAATCACCTCGCCATTGACCTCGGCAACTTTGTTGGCCGATGGATTCCAGTTAAACAATGACTCGACACCAAATAAGGCAAAAATAACCACCAGGAATCCTATCAATATGTAGGATATAACGCCTTTTGAATTATCTCTGATGTTCTGCAGCATGAAAGGAACTCCTAGCGCTCAAACAACTGCCCAGCTTTTACCGGGCAGACAGCAAACATAGCAAGTGGATGGAAGTACAAATTCAGGGCGAGAGTTATTAGACAAATTGCCCTTAAAGCCTAAAAAAAAGGCGCACTCTCATGCGCCATTTTTACCGATTTTGGTGTCACACCAAAATCTCGCAGCATATCAATTAGTTAACGGCATCTTTCAACGCTTTGCCCGCTTTGAAGCCAGGCACCTTGGCCGCTGCAATTTTGATTTCTTCGCCGGTTTGAGGATTGCGGCCTGTGCGAGCTGCACGCTCTTTAACCGCAAAAGTACCAAAACCCACCAAAACTACCGAGTCACCATTTTTCAAAGCACCAGTGATGCTTTCAACTACTGCGTCCAGGGCACGTCCAGCGGCTGCTTTAGGAATATCCGCAGACGCGGCGATGGCTTCAATCAGCTCAGTTTTGTTCACACTTAACCCCTTTTGAGTAATTATTTGTTCGATAAATTCAACACCGGGCAAACTTCTTCTGTATGGCTTTTTACCCGGTGCAACCAATGCAGCAAAATGAACTGCGATTTATACCAACTGAGACAAGGAGGGTCAAGGAAAGCTTATGACTTTGTACCTTTAGCCTTAAGCCCCCTCATAATTCGCCTAAAAGCTTTACCGATTGCACAAATTACAACCAGAAAACTCTTTAATGCGTACTTAACCTATTTTCAGAGTCACTTTTTTGCGCCTCTTTTTGCAGCGCTCGATATTCCTCATCACTTAAAGGGGTGGGACGATATTGCAGCGCCAGCTCCAACACCTCATCTATCCATTTAACCGGCTTAATTGCCAAATCTTCTTTAATATTGGCCGGAATCTCCTTTAAATCCCGCTCGTTGTCGGCAGGGATAATCACCGTTTTAATGCCACCCCGATGAGCAGCCAGTAGCTTTTCTTTCAAGCCACCAATACGCAACACCTCACCACGTAAGGTGATTTCACCGGTCATGGCAACATCAGCCCTTACCGGTATCCCAGTTTGCACCGATACTAAAGCGGTACACATAGCAATACCCGCACTGGGACCATCCTTAGGAGTGGCACCTTCCGGCACATGGATATGAATATCCACTTTCTCATGATGATCAGGGGCTATACCCAATGCCTGACCACGGGAACGCACAACGGTTAACGCAGCCTGGATCGACTCCTGCATCACATCACCCAGGGAGCCCGTCTTAATAATACGCCCCTTACCAACCACGGCCGATGCTTCAATGGTCAAGAGTTCGCCACCCACCTGGGTCCAAGCCAAACCAGTTACTTGACCAACCTGATCTTTACTTTCGGCCTTGCCAAAGTCGAACTTATAAACACCCAATAAATCTTCCAGGGAATCTGGTTCAACCACATAAGCACGCGCATCACGGCCTTTTACATGACGAGTAACCACTTTACGGCAAATCTTGGCTATCTCTCGCTCCAAGCCACGCACCCCTGCTTCACGCGTGTAATAGCGAATCACATCGCGTATCGCATCCTGCTTGATTTCTATTTCGCCGGTCTTTAAGCCATTCGCTTTCATTTGTTTAGGAATCAGATAACGGCTGGCGATATTTAATTTTTCGTCCTCGGTATACCCGGGAATACGGATAACCTCCATACGATCCAACAAAGGCCCTGGAATATTCATTGAGTTGGAAGTGCATACAAACATTACGTCAGATAGGTCGTAATCAACTTCCAGATAGTGATCGTTAAAATGG
>CAMLRI010000319.1 GCA_946482385.1 uncultured Cellvibrio sp. | reverse complement strand
TCGGGCAGCATTTTTACCCCGAGATAGGGCGTAAAAATAACCGCCACCACCCAGGAGGCAATCAGGGCTATGCCGACAATCCAAAACATATTGCTGGTGTATTCGCCGGCGCTGGAGCGGGCAAAACCGTTCGGCATAAAACCCACCGCCGTCACCAGGGTGCCCGACAACATAGGTGCGGCGGTATGGCTCCAGGCATAGGCAGAGGCGGCAATGCGACTGAAACCCTCTTCCATTTTTACCACCATCATTTCGATGGCGATAATGGCGTCGTCCACCAACAAGCCCAGCGCCAGAATCAGCGACCCAAGAGTGATGCGATCAAAATTTTTGCCCGTTGCCAGCATCACCACAAACACCACCGCCAGTGTGAGCGGTACGGCAGAGGCCACCACCAGGCCCACCCGCCAGCCCATGCTGACAAAGATCACCAGCATGACCACCAACAATGCCACAAAAAACTTCACCATAAATTCGTCGACCGACGAACTGATATTCACGGCCTGGTCGGTGACTTTGGTCAAGCTAATCCCCAGGGGCAATTCGGCGTTGATGGCCGCCATTTCGCGTTCCAGGGCTTCGCCCAAATCCAACCCGTTCCAGCCATCGCGCATCACCACACCCAACAGCAGCGCCGGCTCGCCGCCATTGCGGATCAGGAAGCTGGCCGGGTCTTCGTAGCCGCGTTTTACCCTGGCTATATCCGCCAGTTTTAGGGTGCGGCCCTGTGCCACTACCGGTGTATCGCGGATTTTTTGCAGCTCATCAAAGGCGCCATCCAGGCGCACAAAAACTTCCGGCCCGCCGGTTTCAATAGAGCCGGCGGGCGTAAGGGCGTTTTGGCTATTGAGTGCGGCAAAAACATCCTGCGGGCTAACGCCGAGGGTGGCCAAACGCTCGTGGGAAAATTCAACGTAGATGCGCTCTGCTTGCTCGCCAACAATATTCACCTTCTTCACCCCGGGCACATGCAGCAACCGCTGCCGCAAACTTTCGGCATCGCGCACCAATAAGCGCTGGGGTTCGCCCTTGGCCTTCAAGGCAAACAGGGCAAAGGTCACATCGGCATATTCGTCGTTGACCATGGGGCCAATAACCCCGGCGGGCAAGCGGCTCGTCTCATCGCTTATTTTTTTGCGCGCCTGGTAAAACTCCTCCTGCACAGCCGCGGGCGGCGTGCTATCGCGCAGGGTTAGGGTGGTAAATGCCAAGCCGGGCCGGGTGTAGGTTTCGCTGCGGTCGTACCAGCGCAATTCCTGCAGGCGCTTTTCAATTTTTTCGGCGACCTGATCCTGCATTTCCTGGGGCGTGGCACCGGGCCAGGCGGTGATGATGGTCATCACCTTCACGGTAAAGGCCGGGTCTTCGGCGCGGCCCAATTTTAAAAAGGCGATCAGCCCCGCCAGGGAAACCAGGACAATTAAAAACAAAGTAATGGCGCGCTCGCGCACCGCCAGCGCAGACAGGTTGAAGCGGGAATCACTCATGGGGAGACTCCTGTATCCCGGCTGGCAACGGCTTGGCCGGCCAGCCGCACCTGCACACCCTCGCGCAGTAAATGGGCGCCCAGTGCCACTATGCGGTCGCCCTGGTTAAGCTCGCCGGAAACCAGTGCCTCTTCATCCCCCAAATGCTGGATGCTCACCGCGCGCCAGCTAACCCTGGCAGGGTCCCCCTTAATCACCCACACGCCCGGCCCTTTGCCGGTATCCGCCAGGGCGCCAACTGGCACCTGCAGCCCCTGGGCAGAGTGGCTATTGGCCAGCCGAATGGTGACCGTGGTGCCCAGGGGGGCATTCGCCAGCGCCTCCTCCAAGACAAAGCGCGCCTCAAAGGTGCGGGCAAAAGGGTCTGCCACACTGGCAAGCTGGCGCAACCTGGCGGGAGCCGAAACGCCCTCCAGGCCAAATGCCGAGGCCTGGGCCACTGCCCCCAAAGGCGGGCGCAGGGTTTCCGGCAATTGCACCACTGCCTCACGCGGCCCGGCGTGGGCGAGGCGCACCACCGTTTGCCCGGCGCTAACCACCTGCCCCGGCTCCGCCAGGGTTGCCATCACCACCCCCTCGCCATCGGCAACCAACACCGCATAGCGGCTGGCATTGCGCGCCACATCGGCCGCCGCCTGGGCCGCCTTTAATTGGGCAGCCGCCGCATCGGCAGCGGCCTTGGCCTGGTCGTAGGCAGATGCCGAAATCGCCCCGCTGGCGCGCAGCTCGCGGTAGCGAACCTCATCCTCGGCAGTTTGCAGGGCCCGCGCTTTCGCGGCCGATACCGCCTCTTCCTGGGCAACCGCCGCCAGGGCCAGGTCTACCGGGTCGATGCGCATCAGCACCTGCCCCCGCTTAACCGCTTGGCCGGCATCCACCAGGCGCGCCAATACTTTGCCGGGCACGCGAAAGCCCAGCTCGCTTTCCACCCTGGCGGCAACAGTGCCGGTAAAGGCACGCACCTCAGCACTGGAATCCTGTACCACCAGGGTACGTACCAATGGCGGCTGGGTGCGCGGGTCTGCAGGTGCGGCGCCGTCACAGGCAGCCAAGGCAAAGGGCAACAGCAGGGTGGCAACAGATAGGGAGAAGGAACGCAGGAACATACAAGGCCCATTTCAAGAAATGACTAGGCCTTTATTATTATCCTTGTGACCAATTCGGTCAATGGTCACAAGGATAGCTTTTATAGAGGGGGATTAGGGGGAGAGGCTGCGCAACACCAGGCTCGCCAGGTGCGCCGGCGCCTCTTCGGTGTAGTCAAAGCTGTGTTGCAACAGCAAGGGGTTGAGGTAGGGGCGCATCACCAAGTAGATCGACAGCACAGCTTCATCCAGCGGGGTTTTGCGTTCAAAGTCGCCAGACTGGCGCCCCTCCTGCAGCACATCCCGCAGCAGTTTTTGCACCCGCCCCTCATAGGCAAGCACCGCCGGCCAACGCTCGGTCGCGGCGGAAGCCGCAATTTCATAGAGTTTGCGATCCTGAAAAAACAGGCGCAGGCTGGATTCCGTCATGGTTTTGAACAGGCGCCGCAGCTTCTCTGGTGGCGTATCCGCTGCGGCAACTGCGGCAATCATGTCCGCCTCTATCTCGCCCAGGCAGCGCCCGCAAATCACCTCGCCAATCGCCTGTTTGGATTCAAAAAACTTATAAATGTAGGCCTTGGAAAAACCAATGGCCTTGGCCAGGTCCGACACAGTGGTTTTGCCATAGCCATAGCGGCTGAAGTGCTCAACTGCGGCAGCCACAATTTGCGCCCGCACCTCGTGGTCGGCCGGGCCCCGGAGTGGAAGCTCTGGATGTTTCATAAATACCCTCAAACAACTGGAAAATAAGTGACCAATGTCAATTGTGGTCACAATCATACCGCGAATAAGGCGCAGGCGGTTATTCAATTTATAGGGGGGTGACGCCATCAAACTGGGATTCACCTCACACAAACAGGGAAAGGCCACATAACAACAATCAAATTGCGATAGCTTATTCGCACTCAACACAAATCAGGGAGCCGGTATGCTAGCAACACACTTAGATGCAGAAAAAAGATACAAAGAATATCGAGCAGAGGTATTCAAATATGTTAAAGAGGCACTCCACTACCCTGATGCCGGGCACATATCTTTAAAAGACATAGACGCTTCATCACTCATTCAAGCCCGCTTATGGAACCAAATACCCGACAGAAAAGTGGCCTTTAACTGGG
>CAMLRI010000318.1 GCA_946482385.1 uncultured Cellvibrio sp. | reverse complement strand
AATTGGTTCTGTAAAAGGCGCTCCCGATCACTTTGTAGTAGATATGGAAGGTTTGGCTGATTCCATTTTTGGCGCAGGAAATTACCAAGGTAAGCAGGTGTTCAGTCGCGATTGGACTTTTGTTGAGTCTGGCGCTTTGGAAGAGAAGACTGACGCTATTTACTTAATGGCGAATCTTGAAACCGAACTTGCCGGTGTGCCTGTAACTGGTAACGTTGGCGTTCGTTACATCAAGTCGGATGTTAAATCCAAGGGTGTACAAAACGTTGGTGCCGGTAATGGAGAAGAGATTACCGATGACATGGGGGTAACTCAAACCAACTACAAGTATTTGGAGTATGGTCCAGAATATAGTGACACCTTGCCGTCATTGAACTTGAGCTTCCAGCTGAGCGACAACGACGTGTTGCGCTTTGCTGCAGCTAAGGTTATGGGGCGTCCGCCTGCTGGTCAGTTGAAGGGTGGTGCTGGCTCTTGGAATGGCGGTGATCTTGGCGAAAACCAATACAACGTTTGGACCAAAGGTTCGCCCTACCTGGATCCATTCCGTGCTAACCAATTTGACCTTTCATTTGAGCACTATCTTGAGAATGGTGGTGCTTTAACTGCAGCTGTTTTCTATAAAGATGTTGAAAGCTTGGTGGAAAATGTTTCTTACTCTCCCAGTCTGGCTAATGGCTTCGACACTTCTGATGTTTTTGAGGCCAACGGTTTGCCTATCCCTGAAGGTATGATTGCAGGTGTTTATAACACTTCAGTGAACAATGACGAGGGAGGCTATATTGGAGGTTTAGAGTTGGCGGCAACCTATACCTTTGATTCCTTGCCTGGTATTTTCTCTGGCTTGGGTACTACGGCCAGTTACTCTTTGACTAAGAGTGAAATGGAGATTACTGGTGGTAATTTGTACCAGGGTAAGAAGCTTTCTATCCCTGGTCTTTCTGAAAATGTTTGGTCTCTGACTGGCTTCTGGGACATCGGCAGCTTCAGCACCAACCTCAACGTTCGTTATCGTGACGAGTATGTGTTGAATATGGCTATTCCGGGAAGTTCTACGCCAGTGTTGGGTGATCCCTATACCACTGTTGATTATCAGGCATCTTATGGCTTCGATAATGGCATTGATATTCTGTTCGAAGTTACTAACGTGACTGATGAGCCTGTTACTTTAGGCTATGGCGCTGATGATCGTCTGGGTGAATACAAAACCTTCGGTCGTCAGTTCTACATAGGTGCAAACTACAAGTTCTAATGATTGAGTTGTAGCCAAGCCTTTTTAAGCTTGTAGTAAGCCGCCCGTCGAGCTATAACTTGACGGGCGGTTTTTTTTGAGGGGGGTTAATTATGAATAACAAGCGTGTAATAATTTTGGGCGGCGGCACGGCAGGTTGGATTGCCGCTAACCTAATGGCTACCCATTGGCAGCACAAGGGGTTTGAAATTACCCTGGTTGAATCACCAACTATTGGCATTATTGGTGTTGGCGAAGGCTCTACGCCTCCCCTAAAAAACTTTATGGATGCTATAGGTGTGCAAGAATCTGAATGGATGGCGGAGTGCAAGGCAACCTATAAAACAGGCATCACTTTTAGGAATTGGTCTATCAAGCCGGGATTTACAGAGTATTTCCATCCATTTTTATCCCAGCCAGATCAGTTTTCCGCCCCCGCGTTTTTCCACAACTGCCACTTGCGTCGCAATGGTGTTGATCTGGAAGGGCACCCCAACCACTTCTTTTTGGCTACGGAGCTTGCGCGACAAAATCTTTCGCCCATTGCGCCAGAAAATTTCCCTTTTGAAATCAACTATGGCTATCACTTTGATTCTGGGCTGCTTGGCAAGTTTTTGGCGCGAGTTGCAGCCAAAAAAGGCGTTAAGTATGTGCAGGCAACTTTGGCAGAAGTGGTATTGGCTGATAATGGAAATATTGATTCATTAAAAATGCAAGATGGCCAAGTGATGAAGGCCGATATCTTTGTCGATTCTTCGGGCTTTAACAGTGAGCTTTTGCAGAAGGCCCTTAAGGTTCCATTTATAAGTTCGGCACAAAGTTTGTTTAATGACTCGGCCGTAGTATTCCCAACTCCGCAGGGCAGCGAAATATCGCCGCAAACTATTGCAACGGCCATGAAATATGGTTGGGCATGGAAAATCCCTCTTACGCATCGCAATGGCAATGGCTATGTTTTTAGTTCGCGTTTTTGCGATAAAGATAAAGCCGAAACAGAGTTCCGCGCGCATTTAGGCTTGCTGGATACAGATATAGAAGCACGTCATCTTTCGTTCAAAATCGGGCGTGCGGCAGAGCAGTGGAGCAAAAATTGTTTGGCTGTTGGTTTGTCGCAAGGCTTTATTGAGCCCTTGGAGGCAACTGCGCTGGATATGGTTCAGGAAACGGTGGTACGTTTTATTGAGGCCTACAATAAAGGCAATTATACCGACCAATACCGTGCCGAATTTAATGCGCGCATCAACGCCCGGTTTGATGCGGTGCGCGATTATATTGTTTGCCACTATCGAATTTCATCGCGCACAGATACCGACTATTGGGTAGAAAATGGCCGCAATGAAAACATATCCAATTCCCTCCGCTCTATCCTTACCTCCTGGGTTGCCGGCAAAAATATTACTGATGAGTTGGAGCGGCAAAAGCTGGATGCTTACTTTCCTAATGTCTCATGGGCTTGCTTGTTGGCGGGCAAAGGAATTTACCCGAATGCCAATCAGTTAAAACAAGTAAAAGAGCTTGCTGATGAGTACCCATTAGATAACATTCAAAAATATATCCGCGGCTGCGCGCTTAACTTCAGGCCTCACGCTGAACGTTTGCAGTGGTTGGCGGAAACGGCACCAGAGATGGCGCCTGCAATGGCATAGCACGTCACCGGTTTCGCCGTAATTTTTAAGGCCGTAGCCGCGATAGGCTACGGCTTTTTTATTCGGTGAAGCCAAATAATAATTTGGGGGTGTAGTTATGGCAAAAGTAGTTATGGCAAAAAAAGTCTGGAAATTAGCCTGTTGGGTATTGGTGTGTTTGATGCCTTGCGCTGTTTTGGCTGCAGAGGTTTCTGTTTCCCGTGTAGAGCCCGCCAACTGGTGGGTTGATATGAAGTATCGCCAGATAGAACTCTTGGTTCATGGTGAGAATATCGGTAGTGCCACTCCAATTGTTGAGCACCCCAATGTTAAGTTGTTAGGCGTCAAAAAAGCGGATAGTCCCAATTACTTGTTCGTTACTTTGGATATTGCCCCTGCGGCGAAACCGGGGAGTTTTCCGATTAAATTTCAGGTGGATGGAATGGAAACGGTAAGTATTGAATACAGCCTTTGGCCGCGCGAAAAAAATTCGGCGCAGCGGCAAGGTTTTAGCGCTAAGGATGCCATCTACCTTATCACTCCCGATCGTTTTGCCAATGGCGATGCCGCTAACGATGCTGTTGCTGGTTTGACCGAGCAACCCAATCGCGCCTTTAAGGGTGGCCGCCATGGTGGTGATATAGCCGGCATGGAAAAGCACCTGGGTTATATTGCCGATATGGGCTTTACCCAAATATGGCCAAATCCTCTGACCGAAAATAACCAGCCTGAATATTCTTACCACGGTTATTCCGCTACAGATCTTTATGCAATTGATAAACGCTATGGGACTAACGAAGAGTTCAGGATTTTTGTAAAAAAAGCAAAACAAAAAGGAA
>CAMLRI010000317.1 GCA_946482385.1 uncultured Cellvibrio sp. | reverse complement strand
CAGCGCAAGCCAAACCAGCGGCGGTGCCAGCCAAAGAGGCAGCACCGGTCAAAGCGACAGCAGAAGTGCGCAAAGCCGCCAGCATCGCACCGGCGGATGACCTGCTGATCAGCGACGACATGGATGACCCAAGCGACAATCACAGCAAAGACAAAGGCCAATACGAATTTGATGGTTTCCTCGACATAGAGACCAAACCCCTGCCCAGCAGCTCGCTGTTTGATCGGCAAATCCGCGAAGAAAAGGAAGAACTGCAAGACACCAGCGATGAATCCTGGGCAGAAATGCTGATTGACGAGGAAGAACAGCAGGCCAGGCAATTGACCACCGCCCAAGCTGTAGACACACAGGCGGAGGAAAACCATTTTTCCGAGCCACCCTTGGAGGTTCCCGAGGCACCCAGCCAAAAGCCGGGCCTGGTATTCAGCCTGGTAGGGGAAGCCGAGCAGCCAGCCCCCGCAGAAACCGCAACCGAACAAGCCAGCACCCCCCTGGCCCCCAACCTGTTCGAAACCCCGGGGGCATCCACCACCCCGGAACCCAAGCGCCACATCAAAACCGAACCCAAGATTCGCGCCTACGATAACTCCCGCACCGCGCTGCTGATGAACATCATTCCCGCCCCGGTGGAATTTACCGCCAAACGCATCAGCCATTGGTCCCAGCGCCTGCTGTGGCCCAGCCTGAGCCTGCTGGCACTTATCACCCTGGTGGTGCAAATCGCCTGGTTAAAGTTCGATTATCTCAGCCGTATAGAGCCCTACCGCACTGGCTACCTGTTTGTCTGCCCACTGGTGGGCTGCAAGCTGCCGCCCCTGGTCGACACCCGCGAAATCAAGGTATTCAATCTGGTGGTGCGCACCCACCCGGAAGTTGCCGACGCCCTGCTGGTGGATGTGATACTGCTGAATAAAGCCCCCTACGAGCAGCCCTTCCCCGACCTGATCCTGGCTTTTACCAATATCGACGACCAATTGGTTGCCTCGCGCCGCTTTGCCCCCGCCGAGTACCTGGCTGGCGAGCTGGCGGGGCGCGAGCTAATTCCGCGCAACCAACCCATCCACCTCAGCCTGGAACTGGTCAACCCCGGGCCAGACGCCATCAACTACCAGATAGCCATCCCCTAGCAGGCTGCTGAAAAACGTTTCCAAGGCAGCCAAGGGGGCTACACTTTGGGTTTAGGCCAGTGAGTTTCACGCAACCAACCAGGCCAACCGCCCATGAACCAGCCCGCGCAGCCAAACGCCAGCCATAGCCCCCGACCCCCCCTGCCGGGCTGGCTGCTGTTGGCGCTGCTGCTCAGCCTGGGAAGCAGCGCCCAACCCACAGATACGCCCAGCGTGCTGCGCTACAAACAAGCGGAACTCACCAGCACCAACCTGCTACCCGAAGTGCATCTTATGCAGCTCGCCCTGGAAAAAACCCGCAGCGACTATGGCGACTACCAGCTCGAACCCATCCAACCCATGAACCGGGCGCGCAGCCTGGCCGCACTCAGCCAGAACATATACCCCAACCTGGTGATGCTGCTCAGCTACGAAGACAGCCTGATGGCCGACGGCCAACTAAGCTACATACCCATATCCCTCGACCGGGGCATCTTCAGCTATCGCCTTTGTTTTATGCGCGACGAGATCAAACCCCAAGTGGAAAAAGTGCAAAACCTCGAACAGCTCAAGCGCTTTACCTTTGGCAGCGGCGTAGGCTGGGCCGATACCAAGATCTTGCGCCACAACGGCCTCAACACCCTGGAGGCAGACACCCTGCTCAGCCTGTACCGCATGACCAAAGCCGGCCGCATCGACCTGCTCTGCCGCGGGGTTGGCGAGTACTACACCGAACTGCACCAACAGGGGAAAACCATCGGCCTAAGCGCCGACAGCCGGCTGATCATCTACTACCCGCTGCCCAAGTTCCTGTTTGCCCACAAAAACAGCCAGGCATTGCTGGAGCGAATCGAAACCGGGCTAAGGCGCGCCCTGGACGACGGCAGCTTCGACAAACTCTGGCAGGAGCAGCACCAGAAAAACCTCAACAGCGCCCAGCTGCAAACCCGCCGCATGATCATTCTCGACAACCCCCTGATCCGCCAGCTCCCCAAGGATTACCAGCGCCATCAAATCAACCTCATGGAGCAGTGAAGCCCAGCGACGAGTGCCGTATTTGGCGCCAAAAAACAAGCCCTCCACCGCAAAAAACCCGCCTTTTATCGCTCAAAAAAACAGCATTTTTTGTCTTTTTTTCGTTCCCATCCCCCCCCTAAACGGGTATTATGGCGACCCTTTTACGCAGGCACCCGGCCACCAAAAAGCCCGCTTTTAAACGCCAGGGCAAGGGGCAAAAACCCCGGCATCGGCCGCAACCAAGACATCCAATCCCGTGTTCACTATCGGTCACTATTGCATCGACAGTCAGGTCATTCTCGCGCCTATGGCCGGAGTGACCGACCTGCCCTTTCGGCGGCTCTGCCGCCAGCTGGGCGCCGGCTTGGTTGTTTCGGAAATGCTGACAGCCGACTCCAGCCTTTGGAGCAGCCGCAAAAGCAGCCTGCGTATGGATCACACCGGCGAAGCCGAGCCGATTGCGGTGCAAATCGCCGGTGGCGACCCGGACATGCTGGCGGAAGCCGCGCGCCTGAATGTGGCCAATGGCGCCCAGATTATCGACATTAATATGGGATGCCCGGCCAAAAAGGTGTGCAAAAAAGCCGCCGGCTCGGCGCTGCTGCAGGATGAAGCCCTGGTGGAATCCATCCTGAAAGCCGTGGTTAGCGCCGTGGATGTACCGGTGACCCTGAAGTTCCGCACCGGCTGGAGCGCCGAAACCCGCAACGCCCTGCGCATTGCGCGCATTGCGGAAGACAGCGGCATCCAAGCCCTGGCACTGCACGGCCGCACCCGCGCCGATGCTTTTGCCGGCGCCGCCGAATACGACACCATCGCCAGTGTCGTGGCCGCAGTGAAGATTCCGGTCTTTGCCAACGGCGACATAGATTCGCCAGCCAAGGCCAAAGCCGTGCTGGCACACACAGGGGCTGCCGCCGTGATGATCGGCCGCGCCGCGCAAGGGCGCCCCTGGATATTCCGGGAAATTGAGCACTATCTCCGCACAGGTGAGCAGTTGCCCGAACCACCCCTGAGCCAAGTCAGGGATATTTTATCGACCCATCTGCGCGAGCTTTATGGGTTCTACGGCGAGGTCATGGGGCCGCGTATCGCCCGCAAGCATGTGGGCTGGTATTTGCAGACGGTTCCCGGCAGCGAAGCTTTTCGCAAAGCCTTTAACGCCCTGGAGCACGCAGACACACAACAAACCAGCGTTCAACAGTTCTTTGAACAGCTGCTTACGAAAGAGGAAAAAGCCGCATGAACACCGCAACTTTCTTTGCTGACGCCACCCCGGCCCAAGCTGCCCCCGCCCAACCCCAGGCTCAATCGCTGCGCGGCTGCGTAGAGCAGGCAGTAGACAACTACTTCAAGCATTTGGACGGCCAGGACGTGAGCAATGTGTACGAAATGGTACTCGCCGAAGTCGAAGCACCCATGCTCGAAATCGTGTTGAAGTACACTCGCCACAACCAAACCCGCGCCGCCCAGGTACTCGGCCTTAACCGCGGCACCCTGCGCAAAAAATTGAAACAATACGGCCTGCTCTAATCCGCGCAGCGCCAACCAAAGAGGGGTGAGCCACAAGCCACCCCTTTTGCTTTTTCACCGTTTTACTTTTCATTGATT
>CAMLRI010000316.1 GCA_946482385.1 uncultured Cellvibrio sp. | reverse complement strand
ATGCACGCCTCCGTCGGCACACCCCTGCCGTCGGAGGTGGTTGGTTTTAAAAAAAGGGGAGCATGCTGGCTCTGGTTAAGTAAGGTTACAGATTAGCGGCCAGTGAATAATCTGATCATGTCTTACCGCTATAAGGCTTATTGCCAGACTTAACTGGTTTGGGTATCCCGCTGTTGTTACCATTAGTGCGCGCGGCTTGGCTGTCGCTTTTGCGGATGTAAACCCGAGGTAAATCCCTATGCTGAAACAGCGCACTTTGAAAAATCCTATTCGCGCCACAGGCGTTGGCCTGCACACCGGCAAGCCCATTCATCTCACTTTACTGCCAGCCCCTGCTAATGCAGGCATAGTGTTTCGTCGTGTCGACCTGAATCCAGTCGTTGAGATAGCGGCAAATCCCTACAATGTGGGCGAAACCACGCTTTCCACCTGCCTTATAAAAGACGGTGCACGCGTCTCCACGGTGGAGCATTTGATGTCCGCCATGGCGGGATTGGGAATCGATAATGCAGTAGTTGAGCTAAATTCCGCCGAAATCCCGATTATGGATGGCAGCGCCGGGCCTTTTGTGTTTTTGCTGCAGTCCGCCGGTATACAGGAACAGGACGCACCTAAAAAGTTTTTGCGGGTTAAAAAGGAAGTCATCCTGCGCGATGGCGACAAGTTCGCCAGTTTTACCCCCTTTGATGGCTTTAAGGTGAATTTCAGTATCGAATTCGATCACCCTGTGTTTAAAGACCGCCGCCCCCAAGCGGAGGTGGAGTTTTCCAGCGCAGCCTTTGTTAAGGAAATCAGCCGCGCCCGCACCTTTGGTTTTATGCATGAGATCGAATATCTGCGCTCCAAAGGTTTGGCTCAGGGCGGCAGTACGGCCAATGCCATAGTGGTGGGGGAGTATCGCATCCTCAACGATGAGGGCCTGCGTTTTGAGGACGAGTTTGTCAAACACAAAATGCTCGATGCCATTGGTGACCTCTATATGTTGGGGCACGGTTTGTTGGCGGAGTTTCGTGCGCATAAGTCGGGTCATTCGCTCAATAATCGTGCATTAAGGTTGCTTCTTGAGCAAAAAGATGCCTGGGAATGGGTGACTTTTGAGGCGAATCAGCCTTTTCCCATCCTTTATAGCCAACCCCAAGCGGCCGCCTGAAATATGTGAAAGGGTTTGAAATAATTAATTGTGCTGAAAATTTCCGCTTGTTAAGCCCTTCTTCACTGTGAGATATTCTGCCTTACCCCCACAAAAAGCCGGGGGTAAGTAAGGGATATCTACACAGTTGCTTATTGATGAATTTTTGTAACTGCCTGTTTTTAAACGCTTTTTGCGTTGTCTCAAGGATCTCCGTAAGTTGATGTCGAACCTGTGTGTAGGTGTTGCTAATCAGGCAATACCCACTGGAGAGTTTCTTTTGCCCTAAAAAATATGCAGATAAGCCCATGAAAATTATCATCGTCAACAAAGATCACGGTCAGGCGCGCAGCATCACCCTTGGTGGCTGGGCGAGGGCATTGGTGTCAGTCTGTTTACTGGGTGTGCCGGCTGTCCTCGGCGCCTGGGGTTACAGCTGGTTGTTGTCCGAAGGCAATTTGAATTTATTTGGCGGTGAAAATAAGCAAAGCTGGATGCGAATGCTGTCCGATAGGGACAACCAAATCGAGCAAGATCGCCAATCCTCAGAAGCACAAATCCTTGCACTTACCTCCAAAGTCGCCGAACTTCAGGCCAGATTAATACGTTTGGATGCCTTGGGCGAAAAACTTACCGCCGCTGCCAACCTGGATCAAGGCGAGTTTGATTTTAGTCGTGTCCCCGCCATTGGCGGTCCCTCCCAGGCCAGCCCCAATGCCCTTTATTCCGCCCCCGATGTCCTGGCGGCCATTGAGTTGTTATCTGCCCAGGTAGAAAGCCGCGAACAGCAACTCAACATTATTGATTCACTGCTCTCCAATCGCGACTTCCTGCAAGACATAGCCGTGGCCGGCACGCCCGTCGCCAAGGCTCGTATGACCTCCGGCTTTGGCTATCGCAAAGATCCCTTCACCGGCAAGCATGCCTTCCATGCGGGGATTGATTTTGCTGTGCGCGAAGGCACCCAGGTCACCAGCGTAGCCGCCGGTGTCGTTAACTGGGCCGGCCGCCATCCTGAATATGGCTACATGGTGGAAATCAAGCATGGTGCCGGTTTGGTTACCCGCTATGCCCACAACAAATCCAACCTGGTTAAGCCGGGTGATGTGGTCAAAAAAGGCCAGGTTATCGCCCTGTCGGGTTCAACCGGCCGCTCTACCGCGCCCCATGTGCATTTTGAAGTCTACAAAAACGGTCGGGTGGTTGATCCGGCTGCCTATATACGTCGCGCGCACTTCTAGTAAATCTCCCTTCTTATATTAGGTGCTTGAGCAAGCAGGCGGCTTCCGCCTGCTACTTGCTTTAGTCGGCGCCTTCCTATTTACTTGCCAGCCTTGGCTTAGTCCCCCTGCGTTCCCCGTTAATTGCAGAAAATAAATGATCGGCTGTGCGTTCTTCTGATTTGCAGATGTGAGATGGTATAAAAAATGATCGGTAAGTTACTTAAGAAAATTTTTGGTTCAAAAAATGAGCGCGAGCTTAAGCGGATGGGCAAGGTGGTCACCTTGGTCAACGCACTTGAGCCACAAATGCAGCAGCTGAGCGACGAGCAACTCAAGGCAAAAACAGCCGAATTTCGCGAGCGCTATAACAAAGGGGAAACCCTCGACCAACTTCTGCCGGAAGCTTTTGCCGTAGTGCGCGAAGCTGGCCGCCGGGTATTGGGCATGCGCCATTTTGATGTGCAGTTAATCGGTGGTATGGCCTTGCACGAAGGGCGCATTGCGGAAATGCGCACCGGTGAAGGTAAAACCCTGGTATCTACCTTGCCGAGCTATTTACATGCCCTGGCAGGCAAGGGTGTACATATAGTAACGGTGAACGATTATCTGGCCAGTCGCGATGCCAACTGGATGCGCCCACTGTACGAAGCACTGGGCATGAGCGTTGGTGTAATCCAGTCCATGCAGCCGGCGGTGATTAAGCGCCAGGCTTACGCTGCTGATGTGACTTATGGCACCAACAACGAATATGGCTTCGACTACCTGCGCGACAATATGGCGCTGAGCAAACAAGATAAGGTGCAGCGCCCGCTTAATTTTGCCGTAGTCGACGAAGTGGACTCCATCTTGATTGACGAAGCGCGCACGCCGTTGATTATTTCCGGTGCCACCGAAAACAGTGCGGAAATGTACCAGCGCGTCAACCAATTGGTCATCAAGCTCAAGCGCCAAATTGATAATGGCGAGGATGGTGATCGCCGGGTAGTGCAGGAGCCCGGCGATTTTATTGTGGATGAAAAATCCCGCCAGATAGAGTTGACCGAAGATGGTCATCAGCGTGTTGAAGATTTATTGATTCAAGCCAAGCTGTTGGCGCCCGATCAAAACCTTTATGCCGCCAACAATCTCTCTCTTTTGCATCATGTGAATTCCGCACTGCGGGCTCATGCACTGTTCCATCGCGATGTTGAATACATAGTGCAGGAAGGCCAGGTGGTGTTGATCGACGAACACACCGGCCGCACCATGCCAGGCCGCCGTTTGTCGGAAGGCCTGCATCAGGCAATTGAAGCCAAAGAGGGTGTTGAAATTCAAAGTGAGAGCCAAACTTTGGCCTCTACAACTTTCCAAAATTATTTCCGCCTTTATCCCACCCTGTCTGGTATGACAGGTACTGCCGATACGGAAGCCTATGAATTCCGT
>CAMLRI010000315.1 GCA_946482385.1 uncultured Cellvibrio sp. | reverse complement strand
ATGTGATTTAAATGCAGAAGAAGTCATTGTGCGTAACGGACTCGCAAACACCATGACTATATGCAGATGGGAAAACATGTCATAGAAAGAATCAGATTTTCAATCTGAAAAAATCCAAAAAATAGAAAATATCAATCGAATTAACATCAAATGACGCCCCCTATTAGATGCACATGCAAAACCAAACACCAACTTAATCCAAAAAAAATGATATAAGTAATAGCTACTTGCGCAAAAAATTACGCCAACTTTAGTAACCCATCAAAATAAACATCAACACGGAATGTCAAAAAATGAAACTTGAATACCTGCACGGCGAACGAATCAGCAAATTAATCCACGAAATGACTCCATTGGAAATGGCTATTCACAGTTATGAAGAGGCCGCTCATAGGACACTGGACAAATACCAAAAACTGGCCAAATCGCACTTAACCGAAGACACCACCAAAACCGAAAAAGAAAGAAACACTGAACTGAAAGCATGCCTTCGCTTTCTGGAGCTAGAACGATTAAAGCTGGAAAAAATTGCCGATGTCCAAGGCCAGCTAGCAGCTTATCGGGCATCGGCACTACAAGCCACGCAAGGAACCACCTCAGAGAGAAATGCATCAATACGACGACTGGAAGCGGAAAAACACCATCCTACGGATGTTCTCGAGGCGTTTATGAGAGCGGAAGGTGTGCCAAAACCCAGCGCAAAACATACAGCCCACCATATAGTTCCAGGTAAAGGCAAAGATCCGGTAATTAACGGGCGCACCCGATTGCACCTGCATCGGTATGGCATTGGCATTAATGATCCAGCAAATGGCGTCTACCTGCTTCACAAAGATGAATTCACGCCGCACTGGTCTATGCCTTTATCCAGAGGCCACAAAAAATATCACACAAAACTCTACGAGGTATGGGTGATGAACCGCGTAAGGCCGCTCAAAAATTTAGATGCAATTAAAACCCAGCTACAAATTATTGGGCGTATACTCCAGCAAAATGAACCCCAAAACATTCCGGAAATTGGCGCACAATAGACCATGATATTTGCCATTAGAAAAGACCTGCCCGATTACCAAGTACTTGACCTGGAATTGACCGATATTACTAGGCATTTACCGGACGATGCAGACCTGGACAGCGTACTTGATTTTAGCGAACTCAATACACCCTTAGCGCCCTTGTGGAAAACACCAGAAACACGATATATCAACACGAATAAAAATCACGCGCTGAGACCCGACATTAGCTGCTGGATAGATGCAACACTGGTTTTATCGCCTAAAGCCTATCGGTTGTTTAAGGATTCCCTACAAAATGAGGGCGAATTTTTACCGGTAGAAATAGACAATGAAACTTACTACATTTACAACTGTTTTTCCTGGGGCGAGGTTAATTCAGAGGCATCCCATTTTAATAACGAGGAAGGAATGCGGGCTGGCTTGAAATATTTGGAGTTCAAACCCAGCGCATCTGAGCTTCTGGTATTTAAAGCAAAGGAGGAAGGAGGGCTGACATTGTTTTGTAGCGAACGCTTTAAGCATCTGGCGGAATCGTTTCAACTTCATGGGATCATTTTCGATCCAAATTTAATTGTTGCTTAATCTATCAAACAAAAAATTATTATAACTGAGCCAGACTCCTTAAAATGGACGAGGATAAATGCAACACTTTATGGCCACTCGCATGAAAAATTTTTTGTTGTTCCCCCTGCTTATCGCGAGCAGTTTTCTTTTGGCTTGTGCGCCCTGCAAGCCAAAATAAAACAACCTTAACGCCCAAGAACAAATTTATAAGAATTGGGTTTTAAGTTATTGCCTTAGCAAAATAGCGCCGGATGCCGCCAGCAAACAAGATGCGCTGAACAGCGCCAGCGCCTACCTGGAAAAATCAAACTTGCCGGTAGAATCATTCACTGCTGCACAACCGCTGATTCAACAATACTTAAACAAAAGCTACACAGGATCAATAACCGGCAGTTTCAATACCAAAAAGTGTATTGACCTTTATGAAAGCAAAGAACTTTCGCAACTGTACCAAACCATTATTAAATAATTTTTCAGATCGACCTAAACCTTAACCTTTTTGATCTTCTGATCGAGCGCGCGAACCTGGCTGATAATGGTTACCAGTTGCTGGCCATAATCAGTCAGTTCGTATTCGGTACGCGGTGGCACTTCGGCAAAACTGTGTTTGATCAGCAGCCCGTAGGCGGTTAGTTTGCGCAGCCTTTCAGATAACACCTTGGTAGAAATACCGTCAATTTCCCGCTCCAGGGCGCCCGGCCGGTTGATGCCGGCCGCTACTGCCTGCAACACCGAAACAGACCACTTGCATCCGATAATATCTTCCAGCTGTGCATAAACACTGCCTGCTGCACGCGACATTTTTTTCTCCTGTGTTTTCCACAATTTACCCCAAAAAGTGCCTACCCCACCAAAAAGTGCCCGCTGTTTGCGCCGGGGTAAATTACCTAGCATAAGCCTGTGCCTATTGCACAACTTATGTCAACCCAAGGAGATTAACATGAAAACCAACGCAACTTTTTACCATGCCGGCTGCCCTGTTTGTGTAGAGGCGGAACAGCAATTGGCGCTAGCCCTCGACCAAAACCAGTACAATCTGGAAGTAGTTCACCTGGGCGAACAAAAAAGCCGCCTCGCCGATGCCAAACGCCAGGGCGTTAAATCTGTACCAGCACTAGTGCTGGGCAGCCATGTGTTTCATATTAATTTTGGCGCGGCCATTGAGGCGCTGGGTTAAATAAAAAAGCCACGCCGGCAGTTTGCCGGCGTGGCTTTGGTACAACAGAACGCAGCTGGATTAGCGTGGGCTTAAACGCAATACCACCACGCCGTGCGCCGGTACCTTGATGGCCAGTTTTTCGGCGGTGGTGCCCTTGGCGCCGCTCCAAATATCGCGCCAGTTGAATTGCTGTTTATCGAAGAATATTTCGTGTTTGAAAATATCGTCCTTCATGTAGTGGAAGGCCCAATCAAATTGGTAATCCATCGCCTGGTCGGCGCGGTTGAGGAAGAGCACCGCGTAGTCGCCTTTTACCAAGGGTTTTACATAAATTTCCATATCGCCTTCGTCGATCCACTTCATCGCCTGTATGCCCAATTTATCCTGGTTGATGGCGAGGGTGTCTTTGTGGGTGAGGATTTTGCGGGTGGTTTCGCTCATGCGGCGCAAGTCATTACCCGCAATTAAGGGCGATGCCATCATCGCCCAGAGCGAGAAATGCGCGCGGTCTTCCTCTTCCGTCATGCCGTTGCCTACTTCCATCATGTCCATATCGTTCCAGTGGCCGGGGCCGGCGTATTTGCGCAGGCCCACTTGCTTGTCGAGGATGGGCAACACGCCCCAGGACGACCAGGAGCCGTGGTTGTGTTCGCAATTCCAGCAGGGGTAAATATCGCCGGTGGTGCGCCAGGAGTGACCAACGTCCGCTGCCCACTCCCAGGGTTTGTTATCGCCCCATTCGCAAATGCTGAACAACATGGGGCGCCCGGCTTTGTGGATGGCATCGCGCATGGTGGCGTAAGCGGATTTGGGGTTGATGTCTTTGGTATCGCACCAATCGTATTTCACATAGTCGATGCCCCATTGTGCATAGGTGAGCGCATCCTGGTATTCGTGGCCGCGGCTGCCGGGGCGGCCGGCGCAGGTGGTGTTGCCGGCATCGGAATAAATGCCCAGCTTTAAACCCTTGCTGTGCACGTAATCGGCCAGGGCTTTCATACCCGAGGGGAACAATTTTTTATCCGCCTGGATAAAACCGTTTT
>CAMLRI010000314.1 GCA_946482385.1 uncultured Cellvibrio sp. | reverse complement strand
CAAAAAAATCGACGACCTGTTCCGCGATCGCCAATTCTATGAGGACGTAACCAATAACACGGCCGGCGTGACTGAATCGGTCAGTTTTGTCGGGCCAACCAACGAAGGTTCGGGCAGCATCCAGGGGATAGAAGTGGCTTACCAGCAGTTTTTCGATAGCCTGCCCGGCGCCTGGAGCGGTTTGGGTGTGCAGCTTAACTACACCTATATCGATCAGAATGATTTGAATGACCCAGACGCGGGCAGCGGCCAATCGGGTATCCGCCTGGATGCATCGGGCAATATTTTGAATGACGAGCGCAATACCTTCCGCTCCTTCAGCAATTTGCCCCTGCCCGGCTATTCCGATGAAAACTACAACCTGGTGGGCATGTACGAGTACGAAAATATTTCCGCGCGTTTGGCCTACACCTGGCGCTCGGATTATTTGGTAACCCGCCGCGATGCCAACGAGTTTGCGCCTATTTACAACAAGGCAGCGGGCTATTTGGATGCATCGGTTTACTACAGCATTACCGACAACATCAAACTGGGTTTGGAGGCGAGCAACCTGCTCGACACTATCACCACCACCCAGGCGCAGTTTAACCAGGAAGGCCAGCGCACCGATGCGCTTAACTTTAAAACCGACAAGCGCTATGCCCTGAGCTTGCGCGCGTCTTTTTAAGTTTTGCGAATTAAGTTTTGCTGTTTAAGGTTTGTGATTCGGAGTTAACGATTTTTATCCGTTAGCTCCGGCACAACACTTTCTCATAGTGGAGTTTTCTCCAGCGCTTGGCGCAGCCCTAACCGGCTGCGCTTTTTTATTTGGCGCGGGCTATGAGTTCCCTTGGGGGGCGGGATCAAACCGGGCGGGGCTGAATTCTTCCAGCGGCGGGTGGGGCATGTCGCGCCAGTTGTCGGCGGGCAGGGCGGGTAGGGGCGCCGGGCTGTCGAGCGCAACCGCTGGTTCGGCCAGCAGCTGTTGCAGCCGCGCCAGCACTTCTGGCTCCTGGGTTTCGCTGGGGCAGAGGAAGATGCCGCGCGCCCGGCAGCGGGCCCCCAGGTCGAGGCTGGAGGAGTAGCGCACTATGGGCGCACCCAGCACCAGGCCGGTGAGCACCGGCAGCAGCCACCAGAAAAAAATGGGCGCGTAGGTGAAGGTAATGCCGCCCCAGAAGAGCGCTATCAGGGTCATCTTGGATGTGCGCGCTATGGCCTCGCCCCAGGGCAGCAGGCGGCCCTCGCGCTCCTGGGAATCCCAGTTGACCTTAAAGCCGAGCAGCACCGACACCACAAAATAGGCGTGGTAGCCCATCATGATGGGGGCGATCAGCACCGCAAACAGGGTTTCCACGCTGGCGCCTTTGATAATCGCCCAGCTGCCGCCAAACGCCTTGCGCCTGTGGGTGAGCGCCACTATCACGCCGAGCAGCTTGGGTCCCATCAGCAGCAGGGTAGTGAGCAGGATAAGCGCAATAATCTGCGCCGTTTTGGCGATGGGCCAGGTGGGGTACAGCTGGTACAGCTCGGTGAAATAGACATTGGCATTAAGCGCCCGCACCACCGCATCGGCGGTGCTGAGCACCAGCATCAGCAGCCAGATAAACGAGGTGATGTAAGCCGTGGCGCCGAGCAAAAAATGCAGCCGACTGATGGGGTGCAGACCGGGCAGGTCGATAATGCCCAGGTGCTGGATATTGCCCTGCACCCAGCGGCGGTCGCGCTTGGCGTAGTCGATGATATTGCAGGGCACTTCCTCGTAGCTGCCATCCAGATCCGCCAGCAGGAATACATCCCAGCCGGCGCGGCGCAGCAGGGCGGCTTCAACAAAGTCGTGGCTGAGGATATCGCCGCCAAAGGGCGCCTTGCCCGGCAGGCTGGGCAGGCCGCAGTGATCCATAAACGCCCGCAGGCGGATAATCGCATTGTGGCCCCAGTAGTTGGCGGCATCTGTCTGCCAAAAGGCCAGGCCGGTGGCCAGCATGGGGCTGTAGAGCACCGCGGCAAACTGCACAAAGCGGCCAAAGAAGGTGGTTTGCCGCACCGGGATGGGCACGGTTTGGATCAGCCCGGCGCGGGGGTTGGCCTGCATGGCGCGCACCAGGCTGAGCAGGCTGGCGCCGGTCATGATGCTGTCGGCATCGAGCACAATCATCTGCTCGTAGTTGGCGCCCCAGCGCTGGCAAAACTCCGCCAGGTTGCCCACCTTGCGGCCAATATTTTTCTCCCGGCGGCGGTAGAAGCACTGTTGCCCCAGCTCCCCCAAACGCCCCTGCAGCTGCTGCCAGGCATCGCGCTCGGCCTGGGCTATATCGGCTTTGGTGGTGTCGCTGAGCAAGTAGAAATCAAAGTGCTGTAGCTCGCCGGTGGCCTCCAGGGAGCGCAGGGTGGCTTCAAAGCCGGCGATCACCCGGTGGGTGTCCTCGTTGTACACCGGCATCACCACCGCGGTGCGGGTGCTGATGGGGCTGGTATCCGGGGCGGTTTGCATGCGCTTGAGCGAGAGGGGGTCGATACGCAGCATTTGCAGCACAAAGCCGAACAGGCCGCTCCAGAAGGCCATGCTGATCCAGCAAAAGGTGATGCTGAACAGCGCCAGCAGCACCGCCTCCAGGGGGCTGAGGCCATTGGCGCTGAGGATGTCGTACATGGTGTAGACGCCCGCCAGGGTGGTGATCAGGCTGAGGCAGGCAAACAGGTAGCGGCGCGCGCTTTGCCCCGGCAGCGCTACAGGCTGCTGGGGCGCGGGAGTGGTGGACACAGGGACTGTCTCGCTGGCAGTGGCCGGGTGCTGGCCGGGTGAGTTAGATGGCATCTGGGTACCAGACATAGCTCCAGACTTCGCTCAAACGCTGGTCGCGCAGCTTGAGGAACAGGCGCATATCGGCGTAGTTGTTGCCCTCCGGGTCTAGCTTGAAGGAGGCGCGCCAGGTGCGGCCATCGGGCAGGCGGCGCACGCTCAGCTCGGTGATATTGCCGGAGCTTTGTTGCATCACCGCTTCTACCGGGGCATCGGGGGAGAGGTTATCCAGCTCGCCGCCGCGGAAGTCGATCACGAATTTGCGTTTGCTCGGTGGTGGCGGCTCCGCCTGGCCGGGGTTGGCGCCCCAGCCAATGCGGGTGCGTATCACCTTGGCGCCCACGTTTTCGGGCAGGTGGTCATCAAAGCTGCGCAAGCGGTATTTGTAAACGGCTTTGCTGCCGGCTTTCATGGCTTTTTCCGGCACCCAATAGGCCACCAGGTTGTCGTTGGTTTCGCTGTCGCTGGGGATTTCCACCAGCTCGGCGCGGCCCTTGCCCCAATCGTTCTCGGGGCTTACCCACATACTGGGGCGCAGCTCGTAGCGCGCTTCCATATCCATGTAGTGGTCAAAGTCGCGGTCGCGCTGCAACAGGCCAAAACCGCGCGGGTTTTCGTCGGCCAGGGAGGATACGCGCAGCACCCGGTGGTTGCTGATGGGGCGCCAGATCCACTCGCCGTTGGAAGCGGCCATCAGCAGGCCGTCGGAATCGTGCACCTCGGGGCGGAAGTCATCGACAAAGCGGGTGTGGTTTTCGCCCCACATGTACATGCTGGTGAGCGGGGCTATACCGACTTTGTGGATATCTTTACGGGCAAAAATGCGCGCTTCCACCGCCATTTCGGTGGGGGCGCCGGGAAGCACTTCAAAGCGGTAGGCGCCGGTTACCGAGGGGCTGTCGAGCAGGGCGTAGATCACCAGGCGGCTTTCCTGGGGGGCGGGTTTTACCAGCCAGAATTCGCGGAACACCGGGAACTCCTCGCCCTTGGGTTCGGCGGTGTCTA
>CAMLRI010000313.1 GCA_946482385.1 uncultured Cellvibrio sp. | reverse complement strand
AAAATGGATGCAGTTATCAAGGAGTCCTTGTATCAGGGCGTTACCCAATCTTCCGCAAGTGAATTAATAAAGCGCAGTTATTTTGCTGCTGTTGACTCAATTTATTATGAGGCTTATCGCGGCTTTTATTCCAGCATTGGTTATTCTAATAAAAAATTATCAGGTCAATTAAAAGTGTTTTTACAGTTTATGTATGAGCAGCGTGATAACTACGAAATCAATGATAAGGGCGAATTTGTTTTCTATCGAATGGAAGATTTGCTGGAGTTTGAAAGATTACAGCGGGAAATTTTTCAATCAGCCAGCTATTTGACGCAGTTAGAGAAAGAATATGAGGCTAAGTATAAAAAAATTATCAGTAATAAATCAGGAGGATGAGGTTTAATGCAGGGAGATTCCGGTAGCTATATCGAAAGTATAAAAAACCCCCGATTGTTGCAATCGGGGGTTTTGTTTTGTGGGGGGTGCGAAATTAATCGCTCAACCACTGCGCCAAAGCCTGCAATTCCGGTTTTTGTTTAATTTCTTCGGCGACGAGTTTGGCCATGGCTTCCGCGCCATTTTTTTGGAAGTGGGTGCCGTCGGGCGCTTGGGGGCTGCCGGGGGCGTTGTTGGCGTAGAAGGGGTTGATGGCTGGGTCTACCACCAGCCAGTAATTTTTCCAGCCTGGCTCACCAACACTATTGGCAAAGTCGATACTGCGCGCGGCTAAATCAATTAAAGGCAGTTGCTGCTGTTGCGCCAGGTCTTTAATGGTTTGCACATAGTCGCCCGTAAACAAATAGGCTTTGCCCGGCGCAGGCTTGATGAGATGGCTGTGAACCACGGGGGTGGTTTGTTCGCCCTGCGCATTTTTAATGCGCGCTGTTGGGGTAAAGAGTACTGGAATAGCGCCCTTGGCTTGGGCGATGTCGATGTAGCGCTGCAATGAGTGCTGGAAACTTAACTCGGGTTGGCCTGCCGGGTGTTGTGGCTGCCCTTCGGCACTGTTGGGGTAGGTACAAAGATTTTTCACATCGGCAACACCGCGCAGGGGTTTGTTGCTATCGCAATTTTGGTCGTTGTGGCCGTGGTTGATAAACACATAATCGCCCGCCTGGATCATGGGCTCCATTTGCGCAAACCAGCGGCCGTTGTAAAAATCCCGCGAGCTACGCCCGGCGCGTGAACCAACGATGACCTGAATGCCGCTGTCCGGTTTAAATTGCGCTTGCAGCGCTTGCCCCCAGCCCATGCGCGGGTAGCGCAATTGCTCATACACGGCCGAGGTGGAATCGCCCACAATAAAAATGCGCTTGCTGGCCTGTTGGATGGCTTGGTGCTCGCGGCGGGCGCGCTCCAGGTCGAAACCTTCATAGGTGCCATTGGCTGCTAAACCGACAATAGGGCGAAAACTAATATCGCTCAGCGTGGTATGGCCTGTGCCGCCGCTGTTGTTGTCGTAGTTGCGGTTGTGGTGTAACAGGCTGAGCATTTCTATTAAGAGTGGATTTTTTTGCACTGGGTAGCTGGCCGGATCAAACCCGGCGGGATTGCTGACGCCGGCCAGTTGCAGTGCTTGGGCAAAGCTTTGCAACTGGTGTTGCCGCGCCTGTGCCAGGTCGCCGGCTTTAAAAGCTTTGAGGCTGGCGGCATCTACCCATTGTTGTGGCCCGCTAAAACCCATGGCGACAGCGACATCGGATACCAAACGATCGGTGAGTGGGTTGATATTGGCAATTTGTTGCGGCGCCAACTGATCTATCACCGCCGCCAGGCAAATAGGGCGCAGTTTGGTGTTATCGCTACAGCCTTTGGTCTCGCCACCGCTCACCACAGAAATTAATAGCGGCGCTTGCAGGTAGTCGGCGCTGATGCGGTATTCACCCTGGGCATTGGTGGTGGCTTGCATGCGCTGGCCCCGGGCATCGATCAGGGTTACCTGCGCCTGGGCGAGGGGTTCCCCTTCAAAGGCCAGGCCGCTGATGGTAAATGCCGCATCGGTTTGACTTTGGCAGGCGATTAAGCTGCCCAACAAACTAGCAAACAACAGGGGCAATGAAACTGAAATAAGTGTGCGCATTTTTACCTCCAAAAAAATAGGATAAGCACCAGGCTGGCCTTAACACTTGAGTGTAGCCGCACCAGGTGAGGTAAAGATGACCGAATATTGCCGGGGGTGTAGTTTATCGTTGTAGTGTGTATCGCTTTTTAGTTTTACATCTTGCGCAGTGCGAGTTTGTCCTCAAGGTTTTGGTTTTGAAACCGTCAAGTCAGGGACGACTTGACGGAGCTACAGGGATGTATTCATGCGTTTTCAAAACCAAAACCCATCGGGCAAACGGATTGCGTAGTGACGAACAGCTTACATTCTTTCCATTACTTCAATGCCAAGCAAATCCAAGCCCTGCTTGATGGTTTTGGCCACCAGGTGGCACAAACGCAAACGGCTGGCGCGTACCTCGGGGGCAATGCCGTCTTTTAAAATCGGGCAGGCTTCGTAAAAGGTCATGTACAGGCTGGCGATTTCGTACAAATAGGTGCAAAGCAAATGGGGCAGGGCTTCGCGCGCTACCTGGTCCAGCACTTCGCTAAATTGCAGCAATTTAATGGCCAGGGTTTTTTCCTGTTCGCTGCCAATTTGAATGGCGCAGGTAAGTGATTCTGGCGCAACACCGGCCTTGCGGAAAATACTTTGCACGCGGGTGTAGGCGTACTGCATATAGGGCGCGGTGTTGCCCTCGAAGCTGAGCATGGCCTCCCAGCTGAACACATAATCGTTGGTGCGGGTTTTACATAGGTCGGCGTATTTCACTGCCCCTATGCCTACCTTGCGCGCAATTTCGGCCAGCTCTGCCGGGCTTAGGTCGGCATTTTTTTCGCTTTGCTCAACGGCGCCGGCGCGCTCTACCGCTTCATCCAGTAACTCCGCCAGTTTAACCGTGCCGCCGGTGCGGGTTTTAAAGGGTTTGCCATCGCTGCCCATCATGGTGCCAAAGGCCAGGTGCTCCAGGCTAACGCTGTCGTCCACAAACCCGGCTTTGCGCGCAATGGTGAAGACTTGCTGCATGTGCAGCGATTGGCGCGCATCAATAAAATACATAATGCGATTGGCTTTTAAGCTGTTGACGCGGTAGCGCAGCGCCGCCAAATCGGTGGTGGCATACAAAAAACCGCCGCCTTGTTTTTGGATAATCACCGGTGAGGGGTTGCCGTCTTTATCGGCCAGCTCCGGCAGGAATACCACCTGGGCGCCTTCGCTTTCTACCGCGAGTTGTTTGTCTTGCAGTTCTTTTACCAGGGGTGCCAGGTCGTCGTTGTAAAAACTTTCGCCGCGCACATGCTCGTCGCCCAGGGTAACGTTGAGCTTTTGGTAAATCTCGCTGGAGTGGTGCAGGGAAATTTCTTTGAATTGCTGCCACAGCTTCAGCATTTTTTCGTCGCCACCTTGCAGGCGCACTACATAGTCGCGCGCTTTGTTGGCGAAGGCTGCGTCGTCGTCGAAATGTTTTTTCGCTTGTTGGTAAAACACTTCCAAATCTTTTAATTGCATTTCAGCGTCGCCATTGGCGCCCAGCTGCTCTTCCAATTCGGCAATCAACATACCGAACTGGGTGCCCCAGTCGCCCACATGGTTTTGGCGGATAACGCTGTGGCCGAGGAACTCCAGCAAGCGCGCCAGGGAGTCGCCAATAATGGTGGAGCGCAAATGGCCCACGTGCATTTCCTTGGCCAGGTTGGGGCCGGAGTAGTCGATAACCACCGTTTGCGGTTGTTCGGCCTTGCTTACTTGCAGGCGCGCATCGCTTTGCGCC
>CAMLRI010000312.1 GCA_946482385.1 uncultured Cellvibrio sp. | reverse complement strand
AAACGCAATTCATCCACCTGCTGGTAAAAATCTTCCAGCTCGGGCCTGGACACCAGGGCTTGATATTCTTCCGTTAAAAACTCTTTGCTGAGGCGCGCAGCAGTTTGGCTGCGATCTTTGGCCCAGCCGAATTTGGCGCGGATAAGTTGTGCGGTTTGGTGGCCGATAATATCGCCGGTAAATTGGCTGAGCATATCTTCCCAGTCGATATCCAGGTTTTTCAGCAACTGCTGCAAATCAGCCAGCAACGTCAAATCACCCATGGCAGTGACGCCGGAATATTTCAGGTTGTGAATGTCGCTGGTGGATAGTTGCAACAGCGCCATGAGTGATCCGCTCAATTGCGTATCTACATCGCCATGCCAATTTGCCATCAGTTGGATTTCTTCATCCAGCGGCATCACAAATAGGCTGAGCGCTAGCGGGGCGTTGATGTTGACCGCAAGAATTTTTCCCGAGAGGCGGGCCACACCAAGGCGTGTAGCCGGGTCGTAGCGCAGCGCGGTATTGATAATTTTTTCCGCACCGGCCAGGGCGGCGCTGAGCAGGAGTTTATCCATCAGGGTTTGATGCCCTTGTGCAGCGCCACTATGCCGCCGGTCATATTGTGGAATTCGGTGTTGGTAAAACCGGCGGCGTCCATCATGTCTTTCAGCGTTTGCTGGTCCGGGTGCATGCGGATGGACTCGGCCAGGTAGCGGTAGGAGTCGGCGTCGTTAGTCACCAGCTTGCCCATAAACGGCAGGACTTTAAACGAATAGGTATCGTACACCTTGCTCAACAGCTCGCTTTGCGGCTTGGAAAATTCCAGCACCAGCAGGCGGCCGCCGGGCTTGAGCACCCGCAACATGGAGCGCAGCGCCAGGTCTTTATCGGTGACGTTGCGCAGGCCAAAGGCGATGGTGATGCAATCGAAGGTGTTATCGGGAAAGGGCAGGTATTGGGCATCGCACTGGGCGAAGTTGATATTGCCGGCAATGCCGCGGTCGGTGAGGCGGTCGCGACCCACGCCGAGCATGGAGGCGTTGATATCCGCCAGCACCACCTGGCCCTGCTCGCCCACGCGGCGGGCAAATTGGTAGCTGAGGTCGCCGGTGCCGCCGGCGATATCCAACACCTTATGGCCGGCGCGCACGCCCGATGCCTCGATAGTAAAGCGCTTCCACAGGCGATGGACGCCGCCCGACATAAGGTCGTTCATCAGGTCGTACTTGGCGGCTACCGAGTGGAACACCTCGGCGACACGCCCGGCCTTTTCCTCAACCGGCACCAGTTGAAAGCCAAAATGGGTGGTTTTTTTGTCGTTCATAGCGGGGTCCTGAACTCTGTTCTGGGGGAGGGCGCGGGGCAAGCGGCGGGTATTCTACGCTGGCAAGCGGCCGGCATTGTACAATGCCCGCCCCGATCACACACCCCAAGCGGGGCCGACTACCACTTCTGTTATTGACGAGAGCCGCCCAGTGTTTGCCATGCGCCTGCCCCTGTTGTTAAGCCCCAGGCTGTTGCCTTTATGCCTGCTCCTGCCCTTGTTGTCGCTGGCCAGCGCCAGCCAGGCCGATGGCCTCAAGCCCTTTACCACCGACGGCTGTTCGCTGTGGATTGACGGCACCCCGGAGCAGCCCAACCTCTGGCGCCACTGCTGTGTTGCCCACGACCTGGCCTACTGGAAAGGCGGCAGCGAAGACGAGCGCAAGGCGGCCGACCAGGCCATCGAAGCCTGCGTTACCCAGGCCCAGGGGCCGGGCATGGGGCAGTACATCTACACCAATGTGCGCTGGGGCGGCAGCCCCTTCTGGCCATCCTATTACCGCTGGGGTTATGGCTGGGATTATTGGTACGGGCTCAAGCCGCGCGGCTACAAAACCCCCAGCGCCGAGGAACAGGCGCAAATTGATGCCCTTATGCCCGCCGCCCTGGTGCTGATAGCCGAGGATGCGCGCCAAAACCCCGGCCAAACCCAAACCGCCAGGGAGGATGGGGCACCCCAGGCGGCACCCGCCCCCTGAGCGGCGGCCGGCAAGCGCCGCATCGCCAGATAGCAACAAGCCCAGATAGCAACGACCAGATAGCAACAAATGGGTGTTTGAATCCGCCCAAGTGAATTACAATCGCCGCCGCAGCCGGGTGGATGAAACCGCAACCCTGGAGCTAGACTCTATCCACCCCCTGCGCGGCCAAATGGCTCCCAAACCACCGCCGGTTTTTCCTCAGCCCGCTATCCCGCGGGCTGGCCGGAAGGTTCGCCACGCAACCAGCGCTGATGTGCCCGGCATCAGTACAAGCAGCACCCAGAGGCGTCTCGCCAGCAAGTGAAATTCCATTCGTTTATTTTTATGGAGACTCCATGAAATTTCGCTTTCCTATCGTCATCATCGACGAAGACTTCCGCTCCGAGAACACCTCGGGTTCCGGCATTCGCGCATTAGCCGATGCCATAGAGCAGGAAAACTGGGAGGTACTGGGCGTCACAAGCTACGGTGACCTGGCGCAGTTTGCGCAGCAGCAATCCCGCGCCTCGGCGTTTATCCTGTCGATTGACGACGAGGAGTTTGGCACCGGCTCGCAAGAGGAAACCGACAACGCGCTCAAGGCGCTGCGCGCCTTTGTGGAGGAGATCCGCCACAAGAACGCCGATATCCCCATTTACCTCTACGGCGAAACCCGCACCTCGCGCCATATTCCCAACGATATTCTGCGCGAGCTGCACGGCTTTATTCACATGTTTGAAGACACCCCGGAGTTTGTGGCGCGCCACATTATCCGCGAAGCCAAATCCGACCTGGATGGTTTGGCACCGCCATTTTTCCGCGCCCTGGTGCACTATGCGCAGGACGGCTCCTACTCCTGGCACTGCCCCGGCCACTCCGGCGGCGTAGCCTTTTTGAAATCGCCCATCGGGCAGATGTTCCACCAATTCTTTGGCGAGCGGATGCTGCGCGCCGACGTGTGCAACGCGGTAGAAGAATTGGGCCAACTGCTCGACCACACCGGCCCCATTGCCGCCTCCGAGCGCAATGCCGCACGCATTTTTAACGCCGACCACTGCTATTTCGTCACCAACGGCACCTCCACTTCCAACAAGATGGTGTGGCACTCCACAGTGGCGCCGGGCGATATAGTGGTGGTGGATCGCAACTGCCATAAGTCCATTCTGCACTCGATTATTATGTGCGGCGCTATACCTGTGTTCCTGATGCCGACGCGCAACAATTTCGGCATTATCGGCCCGATTCCACTCGAAGAATTCACCCCCGAGAGCATCGCCAAAAAAATCGAGGCCAACCCCTTTGCCCGCGAGGCGAAAAACAAAAAGCCGCGCATTCTCACCATCACCCAATCTACCTACGATGGTGTGCTCTACAACGTAGAAACCATCAAAACCATGCTCGATGGCAAAATTGATACCCTGCACTTCGACGAAGCCTGGCTGCCCCACGCCACCTTCCACGAGTTTTACCAGGACATGCACGCCATCGGCAAAAACCGCCCGCGCGCCAAAGAGTCGATGATTTTCTCCACCCAATCCACCCACAAGTTGCTGGCAGGTTTATCGCAAGCCTCGCAGGTGCTGGTGCGCGAATCGGAAACCGTGAAGCTGGATGAAGACGCCTTCAACGAAGCCTATTTGATGCACACCTCCACCTCGCCGCAGTATTCCATCATCGCTTCCTGCGATGTGGCGGCGGCCATGATGGAAGCCCCCGGCGGCCATGCGCTGGTGGAGGAATCTATTCTGGAAGCCCTGGATTTCCGCCGCGCCATGAAAAAAGTGGACGAGGAGTGGGGCCAGGATTGGT
>CAMLRI010000311.1 GCA_946482385.1 uncultured Cellvibrio sp. | reverse complement strand
TTGGTACGAATTAATTAACCAACAATATCAATCAACTCAACATCAAAAATCAGCGCCGCAAAAGGCTTGATGGCACCGCCCGCACCGCGCTCGCCGTAGGCCAGGTTGTGGGGAATGTACAAGCGCCATTTGGAACCTACGGGCATAAGTTGCAGGGCTTCGGTCCAGCCGGCGATCACACCGTTAACGGGGAAGTCGATGGGTTGGCCGCGCTGTACCGAGCTGTCGAACACAGTGCCGTCGATCAGGGTGCCGTGGTAGTGGGTTTTAACGCGCGAGGTTTTGCTGGGGGTGGCGCCAGTGCCCTGGGTGATGACTTCGTACTGCAGGCCAGACGCAGTTACCGTAATACCGGCGCGCTTGGCGTTTTCCGCCAGGAAGGCTTCGCCTTCGGCCGCCAGGGCCTTGTGCTGCTCGGCCTCTTTGGCTTGCATACGGCGGTTAATCTCGCCAAAGGCTTCCTGCATTTGCTCGTTGCTAAAGGGGTTGGCCACGCTGTTGAGCGCGTCCAGCAACCCCTGGGCAACGGCTTGGGGGTTAATGCCATCAAAAGGGTTGTCGATCAACTGTTGGCCCATCTGGCGGCCTACGCCGTAGCTCACACGGCCTTCGATGCTGGAAAAATCCTGGGACATAATCTGTTCGCTCTTGGAGTAAAAAGGCCGGGCAGTCTATCAGATCAACCCGGTTTGTCTTGTGTGGATGAGGTTTGGGTGCTGGCATCGCCAGTCGCCAAAGGCTCCCCCGGCACATCCACCACCTGGGTTTGCACCTGCATGGCTTCCTCGTCATTGAGGCCATCAGGGGCGAGTATGTGAATTTCGCGGATAAATATCCCCCAAAAGGCAATAAACAGGGCGGCCACCAGCGGGCCTATCACAAAGCCATTCACACCAAACAAGCCCAGGCCGCCCAGGGTGGATAGCAGCACTATGTAGTCGGGCAATTTGGTGTCGCGCCCCACCAGAATCGGGCGCAGAATGTTATCGATCAGGCCGATCACCCCGGCGCCAAAGCCAATCAGGATAATCGCCTTAACGGCTTCACCTGTGGCAAACAGGTAAAGCGATACCGGCAGCCAGATAATCGCCGGCCCCACGGCGGGAATCAGCGACAGCACCGCCATAACCACACCCCAGAGCAGGGCACCGGGAATGCCCAGTAGGGCAAAGATAATCCCGCCCAGGGTGCCTTGCACCACGGCTATCACCAGGTTGCCTTTAATGGTGGCGCGGGTCACTTCGCCAAACTTGGCAAACAGTAAGCGCTCGCGGTCGTCGCCCAGGGGCAGGGCGCGGATCAGCAGCTCCAGCAGTTGGGGGCCATCGCGCAGCAAGAAGAAGGTGAGGTACAGCATCAGGCAGATATTGAGCAGCAATATAAAGGTGTTCTGGCCGGCGCTGAGCAGGTTTTGGGCAATCAGCTTGCCGCTGCTCATGCCCAGGTCGAGGGCGTTTTGTTTAAGGCTATTGATGTCTATATCAAAGCGCTCCAGTGCCTGCTGGAAGGCGGGGAAGGCGGTGCGCAGCTGTTCTATGTACTGGGCCGGGTCTATTTCGCCCGATTGCAGTTTGGCGTAAACCGCGGCGCCCTCTTGCACTACCGAACTGATCAGGAAAATCGCCGGCAATACCACCGCCAGCATGCAAATCAGCAAACTGAGCAGGGCGCTGGTGTTGGCGCGCCCTTTAAGCAGGCCTAGCAAGCGCAGGTGCAGCGGGTAAAAAATGATGCTGATGGCACAAGCCCAGAAGATAGTGCCAAAAAACGGTTTCAGCACCAGGATAAAGGTGAGGGATACCAGCAGTAAAAACAGCAAAAAAGTACGGGTTTCCAGTTTTTTATTCATGGCGAGCTTGTGAGTCCCTGGCGGTCATAAAGGGGCGCTAGGCTATCACTCCCCCGGTTAAAAAACACGGCAGAGTTTAGCCTGGGCTATGCTAGAACTTGGGCGCCAATTTCATCCTGGATAGGTGAGGCCCCACACAGGGGAGATGTAATGGTTTATGGGTAAATTGCGGTTGTTGGGGATTGGCGGGATCTTGGCGGCGGTGCTGCTGGGGTTGCCGGTGCATAGCCAAACCCGTCAGGTGGAGATAGAGGTGAAGGCGGTATCGCCTGAGCGCCAGGATGACTATTACGTCAACCTGCTCAAACTCCTGCTGAACGCCAGCAAGGCGCCGGATGAGGTGCTGTTGTACCGCTTTGCCGACCGCCAGTTTGCCCAGCGGCGCTGGATGACCGAGCTCAGCCGCGAACAGGGCAATGGGTTGTTGTGGACGGTGACCACCCGCGAGCGCGAGCAAATTTTGCGGCCGATCCGCTACCCGGCTTTTCGCGGCTTGATTGGCCAGCGGGCGCTGGTGATCCGCCGCGCTGATTTGGCCAAGTTTGCCGCCGTGGAGGATATAGACGACCTGCGCCAACTCCATGCCGGCCAGGGGGTGCAGTGGCCAGATACCGATATACTGCGCGCCAACGGCTTGCCGGTGCTGGAGGCTCAGGGTAAAGAGCAGCTGTACAAGATGCTGGCAGTAAAGCGCATCGACTACTTCCCCCGGGGGGTAATGGAAATTGCTTCGGAGCAGGAGTTTTTGCGCAAGTATGATCTGGTGGTGGAGCCGCGTCTGGTGCTGAGCTACCCGGCCGCACTCTATTTTTTCGTCAATCGCCACAATACCGAGCTGGCGCAGCGCCTGGAAAAAGGCTGGGAAATCATCCTGCGCAATGGCGAGTTTGATCGCTTTTTCTACAGCCACCCGCGGGTGGTGGCTGCCATGGAATTCTTTGCCGCCGGGCCTCATGTGGCCATCACCCTCGACAACCCCTTCCTGCCGGAATTTGCCCAGGTGCCCCCTCTGGACTACTGGCTAACCAACACCAGCTGGCGCCGCTATCAAAATCAGGCGGTCAAATCAGCTGCAAAAGCTTCCGCTGCTCCCTAACAAGGGTCTTGGGGCCGTGCGCCTGGCTTGCTACAGGTGGTTTTGCTGGGAGTGTCGCACTGGTTGCAACCGCCGCAGGCGGTTGGCTTTTTCGGCGCAAAAAACCAGCGCCGCAGTAAAAACACCACTGCCGTCAGTACGCACAGGCCCACAATCACTTCCTGCCACATATATCCCCCTTAGGCCAGTAGCGCACTGGCGATTTGGTAGGTCGCCCAGGCGGCAAAATAGGATAGGGCGAACAAATAAATGGTGAAAAAACTGGTCGCCTTGAGCGAGTTGGTTTCGCGCTTTACCACGGCAATGGTGGATATGCACTGGGGGGCATAAACAAACCAGGCGAGATAGGCAAAAGCCACTGGCAGTGACCAGCTGGCAGTCAGGGCGGCGCCTAGGGCGACATCTATCGAATCCTCACCCACGGCATAAACCGTTGCCAGGGCACTGACCGCCACTTCGCGGGCGCCCATGGCGGGAATCAGGGCGATACACATCTGCCAGTTAAAGCCCAGGGGGGCAAATAAGGGTTGCATCAAATGCCCCAGTTGCCCGGCAAAGCTGTAGTCGATGGCGGGTAGGGTGGCGTCGGCGGGGGCGCCGGGAAAGGTCGCCAAGAACCACAGCACTATCGACAGCGCCAGGATGATGGTCCCCACCCGGCGGATAAAGATCCAGGCGCGTTCGCGCAATCCCATCATCATGTGGTAGGCCATAGGCCAGCGGTAGCAGGGCAGTTCCAGCAGCAGCGGGAATTCCTCGCGCGCCTGCTGGCGGCGCAGTATCCAGGCGATAAGCGCAGCGCTGGCTACGCCGGCAAAGTAGAGGAAGAACAGGGTTAGCCCCTGCAGGTTAA
>CAMLRI010000310.1 GCA_946482385.1 uncultured Cellvibrio sp. | reverse complement strand
CTCAGCCTCAGCCACAAGCCTCCCGCCCGGTGGCAACGGCCAAGCCTGCCGCCGCCCAGCCGGCGGCACAGGCGCCCAGCCAGGCGCTGACGGAGGAAGTCAGCGGCAATCGCCGCATTGTGATTGCGGTGGATGCCGGCCACGGCGGTGAAGACCCGGGCGCCATAGGCCCCAACCGGGTGCGGGAAAAAGAAGTCACCATGGCCATCGCCAAAGATTTGGTGGCGGCCATCAACGCCCAGCCGGGGTTTGTCGGCAAGCTGACCCGCACCGGCGACTACTTTATCCCGCTGAAAAAGCGCCGCGACCTGGCCCGCGCCATGAAGGCCGATTTGTTTGTCTCTATCCACGCCGACGCCTTTACCCGCGCCAGCGCCCGCGGCGCCTCGGTATTTGCCCTGTCGCGCCACGGCGCCACCTCGGAAACCGCGCGCTTTTTGGCGGAGCGGGAAAACGAATCCGACCTGATCGGCGGGGTGGGCAGCATCAGCCTGGACGATAAAGACCAGGTGTTGGCCGGGGTGCTGGTGGATTTGTCCATGACCGCCACCCTCAACTCCAGCCTGCAAGTGGGCAGCCATGTGCTGCGCTCCATGGGCGGCATTGCCCATTTGCACAAACGCCAGGTGGAGCAGGCCGGGTTTATGGTGCTCAAATCGCCGGATGTGCCCTCGATCCTGGTGGAAACCGGGTTTATCTCCAACCCGGAAGAGGCGCGCAAACTGGCCACTCCCGCCTATCGCAAACAAATGGCCAATGCGCTGTTTAAAGGCATCCGCCAATACTTTATGCAGCACCCGCCCGCCGGCACCCTCTTGGCGGCGCAGCTGGCCAGTGGCCAGTTAAAAGGCGTGGAACGCGAGCACACAGTGGCCTCGGGCGATACCCTGTCGGCCATTGCCCTGCGCTACGGCGTTAGCGTTAACCAGCTGATGCGCCACAACGGCATGCGCAGCGCCACGGTCAAAATCGGCCAGACCCTGAAAATCCCGGCGGGCTAACCGCCGTTTGGGCGGCTAGCCCTCACTTTGTTGGTTAACACCATGCGCAAAATCAAATTACTCAGCCCTCGCCTTGCCAACCAAATTGCGGCCGGTGAGGTGGTGGAGCGGCCTTCTTCGGTGATCAAAGAGCTGCTTGAAAATAGCCTGGATGCCGGCGCCACCCGCCTGGATATAGATGTGGAAGAGGGCGGCATCAAACTGATGCGCGTGCGCGACAACGGCGGCGGTATCGACAAAGACGACCTGCCCCTGGCGCTCAGCCGCCACGCCACCAGCAAAATCTACGATCTCGACGACCTGGAAGCGGTGGCCACCCTCGGCTTTCGCGGCGAGGCCTTGGCCAGTATCAGTTCGGTGGCGCGCCTGGCGCTGATCAGCAGCACCAACGAGGAAAGCGCCGGCTGGCAAGTGGTGGCCGAAGGCCGCGATATGGAAACCCAGGTGTCGCCAGCGCCCCATCCCCGTGGCACCACGGTAGAAGTGCGCGACCTGTTTTTTAACACCCCGGCACGGCGCAAATTCCTGCGCAGCGAAAAAACCGAATACAGCCATTTGGAAGAGGTGGTAAAGCGCCTGGCGCTGTCGCGCTTCGATGTGGCCTTTAACCTGCGCCACAACGGCCGCGCCATCTACGCCTGGCGCGCGGGCGATTCGCAGCTGGAGCAGGAGCGCCGCGTAGCCCAGGTGTGCGGCCCGGCCTTTATGGAAAATGCGCTGTTTATCGACATAGAGCGCGGCAACCTGCGCCTCTGGGGCTGGGTCGCCCAACCGACCTTTTCCCGCAGCCAGGCCGACCTGCAGCATTTTTACGTCAATGGCCGCGCCATCCGCGACAAGCTGGTCAGCCATGCGGTGCGCCAGGCCTATCAGGATGTGCTCTACCACGGCCGCCATCCGGCCTTTGTGCTCTATTTGGAATTGGACCCGGCAACGGTGGATGTGAATGTGCATCCCACCAAACACGAAGTGCGCTTTCGCGATAACCGCAGCGTGCACGATTTTATTTACTCCAGCCTGCACCACGCCCTGGCCAAGGTGCGCCCGGAAGACACGCTCGCTCGCAAAGCTCTGGAACAGGCGGGCGCCGATGAAGGGCAGGGGCAAAATGCTTACGCCCTGCAGCAGCGCTCCGCAGTGCAGGGGATAGCTGCGGGGGAATTTCGCGGCCAGGGGGCAATCAGCTTTGCGCCGCCCAGCGCTGGTGCCTACCGCCCGCTCACGCCGGTCGCCCCGGAAACTGTGCGCGAGCAAATGAGTGTGTACGGCGAGCTGCTCAGCCCATCATCCCAGCCCTTTGCGCCCGCTTTGCCGCCCACGCCCACCGAGGATATTCCGCCCCTGGGCTATGCCCTGGCGCAGCTCAAGGGAATTTATATCCTGGCGGAAAATGCCCAGGGATTGATAGTGGTGGATATGCACGCCGCCCACGAGCGCATCACCTACGAGCGGATGAAAACTGCCTTCGCCTGCGGCGGCCTGCAAACCCAGCCGCTGTTGGTGCCGGAATCCATTGCCGTCAGCGAAAAAGAAGCTGATTGCGCTGAGCAGTTTGCCGATATTTTTAAAAGCCTGGGCTTTGAGTTGCAGCGCGCCGGCCCCGAGACTTTGTTGATCCGCCAGCTGCCGGTGGTGCTCAATCGCGCCTCGGTGGAGCAGCTGGTGCGCGATGTACTCGCCGATTTAATCGAGCACGGCAGCAGCGAACGCATCCAGCACCACATCAACGAAATCCTCGCCACCATGGCCTGCCACGGTGCGGTGCGCGCCAACCGCAAACTCACCATCCCCGAGATGAACGCGCTGCTGCGCGATATGGAAGCCACCGAGCGCAGCGGCCAATGCAACCACGGCCGCCCCACCTGGTTTTTGCAGTCGCTGGACGATCTCGACAAATTATTTATGCGCGGTCAGTAATGGCGACTTCATCCGCAAAACCGCCGGTGATTTTTTTGCTGGGCCCCACCGCTTCGGGTAAAACCGATCTCGCCATCCGCTTGCGCGAGCAATTGCCGGTGGAGCTGATCAGTGTCGACTCCACGCTGGTGTATCGCGGCATGGATATAGGCACCGCCAAACCCAGTGCCGCAGAACTGGCCCAGGCGCCCCATCGCCTGATTGATATCCGCGACCCGGCGGAACCCTATTCAGTGGCCGATTTTTTAAGCGATGCCGAACGGGAAATTGCCGACATCCATCGCCAGGGAAAAATTCCGCTACTGGTGGGCGGCACCATGCTCTATTTTCGTGCGCTGCTCGACGGCCTGGCGGAAATGCCCGCTGCCGACACCGAGGTGCGCGCGCAAATCGAACGCGAGGCGGCGCAGTTTGGTTGGCCTTACATCCATCAACAGCTGGCCCAGGTGGATCCGCAAACCGCGGCAGAGATACACCCCAACCACTCGCAGCGTTTAAGCCGCGCCCTGGAAGTCTATCGCGTCAGCGGCCAAACCATGGCGCAGCTGCGCCAGCGGCAACAAGCCCAGGCGGTAGCGGGATTCGCCGAGCGTTTCAACCTTTGCCAAATAGCTATCAGCCCGCGTGATCGCGCGCTCTTGCACCAGCGTATTGAGCAGCGCTTCCGCAGTATGCTGGCGCAGGGCTTGGTGGATGAAGTGCGCGCACTCTATGAGCGCGGCGACCTGCATGCCGAGCTGCCGGCCATACGCGCGGTGGGTTATCGCCAGGTGTGGGATTATCTGGAGGGCAAGCTGGATTATGACGCTATGGTTGAGCGGGGCATTATCGCTACGCGCCAATTGGCCAAGCGTCAATTTACCTGGCTGCGCGGTTGGTCGAACCATGACATGAGTCAGTC
>CAMLRI010000309.1 GCA_946482385.1 uncultured Cellvibrio sp. | reverse complement strand
GTACTACGCTGGCGACCTGGCGCTGTCTTTCGATGGCAATGCCAGCAACTACGAATACGCAGTGGATTTTGGCAATAAAGCCTATGAATACAAAAACAACTCCAGTGATATTCCCGACCCCATTTCAGCGGGTGTGGGTGATACCGATGTGCGTGGTTTGTACTCGGTAAGCGCCTGGAACAATGACATTGCTTTCCCCGTTAGCTCCCCCTATGCAATGGATGGCGGCACCCTGTTGGTAGCGGCTAATGGCACCAACTATGCCGAGGGCTCTGGCGCCAACAACCTGGTGGGCCAACTTTCCTACTACAACATTTTTACCTTTGATCTCAGCTCAATTCTTGGCCTGGGCCAAACTTTTAACCTGCACGCCCACTGGACCATGTCCTGCGGTAACGACGCTGTTGATGGCGGCGCCCAAATCACTCGTGTGAGTGAGCCGGGCACTCTGTTACTGATCGGTTTGGGATTGCTCGGTTTGGGTGCTGCCCGCCGCCGCGTCAAAAACCAGTAAGAGATAGTGGTTGAACTTAAGATGGCCGCCCAGTGCGGCCATTTTTTTTATCGGCAATTTGGCCGGCGCCAGCAAGGCGGTTGTTGTTGTTTCCCTGATTCGGCCATAATCCCCGCGTTCCCCTCCATGCCCTAAGGATCTGCCATGCAATATCATCAAGACCAAGAATCCCCCAAAAAACCATTCCCCACCATGTTGCTGCTGGTGGTCGTTGTGCTTATCGCTGTCGGCGCCCTGTTTTTCCTGCTGCGCGATAAGCCGCAACCCGCGGCGCCCCAGGTAACAACCCCGGTTGCGGTAGAGCCAGCCCCTCAGGTTCCGCCGCCCCAGGTGGAGCCAGAAGTGGTTTACGAACCGCCCCAGGTGCTGCAAGTGGTAGAGCCTTTGCCGCCATTAAATGAAAGTGACACTTCCGTATTGGATGCCCTGCGCGAGCTGCGCGGCGATAGCCTGCTGGCACTGCTGGTGCCGCAAGAGCTGATCCGCAAGTTTGTATTGGCAGTGAATGGGGTGGCTGAAGGGCGTGTCGTACACGAATACCGCCCCCTGGTATCGCCGCCGCCACCTTTCATCCAGGAAAAATTCAGTGTGACTGTCGAGGGCGCCGAGGTTGAGCAGTTGCGCATCGCCGAGGCCAACTACGCGCGCTACGAAACCTATGTCACCACCCTGGCACTGGTGGACATGGACAGCCTGGTGGCCATCTACAAGCGCTTTTACCCGCTGCTGGAAGAAGCCTTTAAAGAGTTGGGCTTGAAGAAAAGCAACTTCCACTCGGTGTTGATTGCCGCCATCGACAACCTGCTGGCGGCCCCCGATGTACAGGGCGATGTGCTGCTTATCCAACCCAAGGTGTTCTTCCAGTTTGCCGATCCAGTGCTGGAAAAAATGCCCGCCACCCATAAGCTGATGGTGCGTATGGGCCCCGAAAATGCGCGCAGCGTTAAAGCCAGTTTGCGCCAATTGCGGGCGCGATTGCTAACCCAGTGATCGCCTTTGGTGCGTTACTTTTTGGAATATTTTTCCACCCTAAAGCCGGCATCCGCCGGCTTTTTGCTGCTTTTGGTAACACTTTGTTTTTTTCGTTAAAAATCCCCTATTTTTTTTCACAAAAAAATTCCCCCTATTTTTTTATATTTTCTATAACTATTTGATTTTGAATGGCTTTTAATATTTTCATGGCGTGAAAAGAATTTTTGCCGCGTGTTGACAACGTTGTCCCTTGGGCGTAGTGTTGGCTCATCGACAACGTTGTCTCTAAGAAGCAGAGTTGGCGAGTTGAAACCCTTTAAGACATACAAAATTGCTAATCACGGGAGAATAACCATGCGTAACAAATTAAGTGATGCGATCAAGTTGGCGAACAAGAGTGCCCTGGTACTCGGCTCCGCCACAGCAATCGCCATGATGGGTGTGGCCGCTTCGGTACAAGCGCAAGAGGGCGCTGTAGAAGAAGTAGTGGTCACCGGTATTCGCGGTGCGTTGAAAAATGCGGTGGATATCAAGCGCAATTCTACTGCCGTAGTCGATGCGGTATCGGCAGAAGATGTGGGTAAATTTCCTGATAGCGACGTGGGTGAATCTTTGGCACGTATCCCCGGTGTAACCGTGGGTCGCCAATTTGGCCAAGGTCAATCTGTATCTATCCGCGGTGCTGCCCCGGAAATGACTCTCACCCTGCTCAATGGCCAAAACGTTGCCTCAACAGGTTGGTATGACCAACAATCCATTGATCGCACTTTCAACTACACCCTTTTGGCTCCAGAGCTGATTGCCGGCATTGAAGTGTACAAATCCTCTCAGGCAGATTTGGTGGAAGGTGGTATTGGCGGCACTGTAATTGTAAAAACCCGCAAGCCATTGGATCTGGATGCCAACACAGTTTATGCCGGCGTAAAAGCTAGCACTGGCACAGTATCGGATAACGTAGACCCAGAATTGTCGGCGTTGTACAGCTGGAAAAACGATGCGGAAATGTTCGGTGTGATGGCTGCCGTTTCAGTCTCTGAAACTGAATATATTCGCCGCGGCGACGAAACTCTGCTGGGCTGGGGTCAAGTGGTTCCCACAACCTTTATCCAGGATCGTGAGCGCACTTCATTTGACATAGCTGCACAGTTTGCACCGACTGATGAACTGCAATTTGGCGCGCACTATATGTCTATGGAGTTGGTGGGCGATAACACCAACACCTCTGCGTTCCTGTTCCCGGCCAATAATGCCGGTTTGGCTGGCGATGGTGGCGGTTGTGTGTCTACTAATGCGGCAGGTACTTGTAATAAGTGGATAGTTACCGAAGCTGACGCAGCTGATCCTGATGCCACTCCAGCTTGGGGCCAAACCTGGGCACGTATCGGTACCATGACTTCCGACACCTTTGATCTGGATGCGTCATACACTACCGATGAGTTCAATGTGGTTGGCCGTCTTGGTCAAACCAAAGCGGAAGGTGGTACTGATCTGACTGCCAACTACGGTTGGTTTATCGGTGGCCCAGTTGCGGGTACCTACGATGCCACTGGCAAAAAATACAATCTGGATTTGATTAATCCGGATCGCGAAGTGGCTGATTACGGCGACCTGCAAAGTGCTGAGTGGGCGGCCAAGCGTCAGCCTAACTCCGATGAAGAAACCTATCTGCAGGTTGATGTTGAGTTCAATGTAGATTTCGGTGCGATCAAAACTGTAAAAGTGGGTGCACGTAAAACTGACCACGAAGTTGAGCGCTCTACTGATAAGGCTTTCTTCGGTGATCTGGCTAAGGATCCAGTAGGCCCGGAAAACTTCTACCGTGGCAGCATGGATCTGGGCAGTGATGGCTTTGCCTTCCCGCGCCCCAATGGCGGCGCCATGATCGCCGATACCCAAGATCAAATTAGCTCCTGGGTGGTTGAGCGTGCAGGTTTCGGTACTATCGAAGAAGAAAACAACTCGCTTTATGTTATGTCTACCTTTGAAGCTGAAGGCGTAAAAGGTAACTTCGGTCTGCGCTACATTCAAACTGATGCCTCATCCAGCTACTACAAGTTTGATGGTTCGCCCAACGACACTATTCACGGCGCCAACACTGGCTACAGCAGCGACATAGTGACTGACAAAGCGGATTACCACGATGTGTTGCCAAGTGTGAACGTGGCCTTTGATCTGACTGATGACGTGATATTACGTGTATCTGCCGCGCAAGCAATTTCTCGCGCTAACTATGACGACCTGTTCGCCACAACCGCACAAGGTGGTTACAACGACGGCACTCCTGGCAACGAGCGTATCACCACTGGTGATATAGGCCTGTTACCGATGAAGTCA
>CAMLRI010000308.1 GCA_946482385.1 uncultured Cellvibrio sp. | reverse complement strand
TTCCAGGTGTGCGATGACGGCCCGGGCATTCCCGAAAAATTCCAGGAGCGGGTCTTCGGTATGTTTCAAACCCTAAAACCCAGGGACGAGCTGGAAGGCAGCGGCATGGGCCTGGCGCTGATTAAAAAAATTGTCGAAACCTACGCGGGCCACATCAGCCTGTACTCCCAGGGACGCGGCTGCTGCTTCACATTTACCTGGCCACAATCCCTATCAATGACCACATCCTCTGCCACCGCACAAGGTAAATAGCCATGGTTGAGCCACTTCACCCGCAACGCAACGCACACACCAATAAAACCATCAACCTGCTGATTGTTGACGATGACGATATAGATGTAACGGCACTCAAGCGCGCGCTCAACAAACTCAAATTACTCAACCCCCTGTACCGCGCCAAGGACGGCATAGAGGCACTGGAACTATTGCGCAGCGGGGAAATTCCCACGCCCTACCTGATACTGCTGGACATCAACATGCCGCGCATGAATGGCCTAGAGTTTCTGGAACATTTGCGCGCCGACCCCATGCTCACCCACGCGGTAGTGTTTGTACTTACCACATCCAAATCCGACGAAGACATACTCGCCGCCTACCGCGAACACGTGGCCGGCTACCTGTTAAAACAGCGTATGGACAGGGATTTTATGCAGGTGTTTGATTTGCTCGACCACTACTGGCGCATCATTGAACTGCCGCAGCCCTAAGGAACCGACGAGATAAAATAAACCAATATCGGGAGATAACGGATGAAGCTGCTACTGATTGATGACAACGAACTCGATCGCATGGCGATTATCCGCACCTTCAAAAAAACCGAGTGGAACATTGCCATCACCCAAGCCAGCTCCGCGCGGGAAGGCCTGGCACAGTTTGACGGCGAAGGTTTTGATGCGGTGCTGCTCGATTATCGCCTGCCCGATATCGACGGCATGGAAGTATTGCAACAACTGAGCAAACACCCGCATCACCACGCGGCCATTATTATCCTCACCGGCGCCAATGCCGATGACGATCTCGAACGGGAATTTATTGAAGCCGGTGCCCAGGATGTGCTGTTCAAATCAGAAATTGCCCACAAGCACCTCACCCGCGCCATCACCCATGCCCGCGCGCGCCATCACCTCAAGCGCGAGCTTTACGAAAGCCACCAGCGGCTGCGTGTTCTGGCCGAAAATGATTCCCTAACCGGCCTGGCCAACCGCTACTACTTTGATGAAAGCCTGCGCAATGCCATAGCCAACGCCAAACACCAAAACAGCCAACTGGCGCTGCTCTTTCTCGACCTGGACAATTTCAAATTAATTAACGACACCTTGGGGCACCTGGTTGGCGACCAGGTGTTGCAAGAAATGGCGCAGCGCCTGTTACAAGTAGTGCGCGAAGGCGATATCGTCTGCCGCTTGGGTGGCGATGAATTTGCAGTGCTAGCGCAGGATTTCACCACCCAGGAGGCCATTGGCCTATTGGCGCAACGCATCCTGAGCGATCTGCGCCAACCCATCCGCACGGCCACTATTGAAGACGCCATTTCCGCCAGCATTGGTATTGCCACCTACCCGGAGGCCGGCACCACGGCCAGCGATTTACTCAAAGCCGCCGATATGGCCATGTACCGCGCCAAACAAGATGGCCGCAACCGCTTCCAATTTTTTTCATTAGCCATGCAGGCGCAAATGCAAGAGCGCATCCGCGCCGAAAAAGAATTGCGGGCGCTAATTCCCACCGACCATTTTGTGCTTTATTACCAACCCATTATCGACGCGCAAAGCTATGAAATTTGCGGCGCGGAAGGCTTGATCCGCTGGGATCACCCGGAGCGGGGCATATTGCCCCCCAGCGAATTTATTAGCCTGGCGGAAGAGATAGGGCTGATCGGGGAAATAGATTGCAAAAGCCGCCTTAAAGCCTGCCAACAACTGGCCCTCTGGCGCCAGCAGGGGCTGGTAAACAATCTTTTCAACATGAAATTTAACGTGTGCGCACAATTGCTCACCGATGAAGATTTATATCAAGGAATTATTGATGATTTGCAATCCACCGGCGTCCCCGGGGAATGCGTCAGTTTGGAAATTACCGAATCGGTACTGATCAGTAACCTGGAGCGCACCGCCGAGCAATTGCGCCACATCCGCAATTATGGCATCGAAATCGCGGTGGATGATTTTGGTACAGGTTACTCATCCATGGCCTACCTCAAGGAACTGCCCGCCCATACGCTTAAAATCGACCGCAAATTTGTGCAGGGTGTGCCCGAAAATGCCGCCGACTGCCGCATACTGCGCGCCATGATTGTGTTTGCCAAAAGCCTCGACCTCACCGTCATCATTGAGGGGGTAGAAAACCGCGAGCAGGCGCGTATTTGCCGCGATTATGGCGCCGACTTCCTGCAGGGTTATCTTTTTTCCAAGCCCCTATCCGCCAGCGATTTTGAGCAACTTTTGCGCAGCCACCAACCCCAGGACTGGCACTATCGCCTGTCGACACAGGGGCACCTCGCTTAAATGCCGCTTGGCCACTGGGCGATATAATAAAAATTCCCCGCAAAAACCAATCAACACCATAGCCAAACCCAATACTTGGGATTGACCCAGACAATTTTGCACCCACCTTGTGTTTCGCCTATCATGCCCCCACTTTGTCCATTCTGTTTTATCACCGTCCCACACTAAGGATCACACCATGAGTGACGCCCAGCATCACCGTTTAATTATTCTCGGCTCCGGCCCTGCGGGCTACACCGCGGCCATCTATGCCGCACGCGCCAACCTCAAGCCCGTTGTTATCACCGGCATGCAACAAGGTGGGCAATTAACCACCACCACCGAAGTGGAAAACTGGCCAGGTGGCGTTCACGACCTGCAAGGCCCGGATTTAATGGTGCAAATGCAACAGCACGCCGAGCGCTTCAACACCGAAATTATTTTCGACCATATCCATGAAACCATATTGACCGAGCGCCCCTTCAAACTGGTGGGTTCCAACACCTACACCTGCGATGCACTGATTATTTGCACCGGCGCCTCGGCCCAATACCTGGGCCTGCCATCGGAAGAGGCCTTTATGGGCCGCGGCGTGAGCGCTTGCGCCACCTGTGATGGCTTTTTCTACCGCGACCAAAAAGTGGCGGTTGTGGGCGGCGGCAATACCGCAGTGGAAGAGGCGCTGTACCTCTCTAACATCGCCAGCGAAGTCACCCTGATCCACCGCCGCGACAAACTTAAATCGGAAAAAATCCTGCAAGATAAACTCTTTGCCAAAGCCGCCAATGGCAACATCAAAATCCTGTGGAACCATCAGCTGGATGAAGTCTTGGGCAACGACGCGGGCGTAACCGGCCTGCGCCTGAAATCCACCCAGGATGGCAGCAGCAAAGAGATTGATGTAGCGGGTGTGTTTATCGCCATCGGCCACAAACCCAACACCGATATCTTTGAGGGCCAATTGGATATGCACAATGGCTACATCAAAGTAAAAAGCGGTTTGGAAGGCAATGCCACTGCCACCAACATTCCCGGTGTATTTGCCGCCGGCGATGTGGCCGACCATATCTACCGCCAGGCGATTACCTCCGCTGGCGCCGGTTGTATGGCCGCACTGGATGCCGAAAAATATCTGGACGATTTGCAGTAATTCCCTGCCGTATCGCCCACAAAAAAGCCGCTGAACTTCAGCGGCTTTTTTGTTTTGCTCAATCACGAAACGGCATCACGCGGGTGTTTCTTTTGGCGGGCAATGAAAGCTCTCTTTAATTTCCCCGCTATCCACCGAATGCAAGTGCACATCAAACCCCCACAACCTATGCAAATGCTTTAATACCTCCTCGGTGG
>CAMLRI010000307.1 GCA_946482385.1 uncultured Cellvibrio sp. | reverse complement strand
GGCCATGGTGGTTATAACCGCGCGACCTATCGCAGCAAAGGTTGGCTGCTCAATACCGCGCGCAAAGTAGATAGCCGTGCCCAGCAATATGCAACGCAACTCAAAGGATGTGAGGCGCGATTTAATCGTCGTTGGTGGTGGCCTTTTTAATTCTTTATCGAGGTGGCTATGGATCAAGAATCAATTGTCTATGGTTGTATTAAGGATGTAGCGTCCAGCCTGGGTGTGCCTGAGCGGGTGCGCGCCAATCGCGAAGCTATGCTCTCGCTGCCCCATGCGGATGAGTGGCCGTTTATCAGTCAGGAAATGTTTGCCATTCCCCAGGTGGAAATGGCCAGCAATAGCTACCAAACCGAAGTGATGCATTTCGGCGCATCTTACAAGGCGGTGGAATACGAATGGGATCAATGGATCGCCCAGTTTGAAGCGCTGCTGAGCAAAATGTATTGGGTTTCTGCCACAGTGCATTTGGAAACAGAATTGTCAGGCACCCATACCTTTACCTGGGAAGCCCAGGGCAGTTACCACCGCCCTGGCTCGGGGGCAATGCGGGTGCGTTGCGAATGGAGCCATGAGGGCGGCCTGCATCTTTAAACGGTGCGCTTGCTGCCCACCAATTTTTAATGGGTTTTACTATGAGTTTAATGACACCGGATTTCCGTTTTCGCCGCTTGCGTCGCACACCGGCACTGCGTGCCTTGGTGCGTGAAACCCAATTATCGATGAATGATTTTATTCTGCCGATTTTCGTAGAAGAGGGCATTAGCCAACCGGTGCCGGTTAAATCCATGCCTAATGTTGTTCGCTACCCTGAAGGCCAATTGGCGGAAGTGGTACAGAGTGCCTGGCAAAAGGGTGTTCGCGCGGTCTTGTTGTTTGGCGTATCCACCCATAAAGACGAATGCGGTTCAGATACCTGGAGTGACCAGGGTTTAATGGCGCGCATGATCCGTATTGCCAAGCAGGCGCAACCGGACATGCTGGTTATTAGCGACAATTGTTTTTGCGAATACACCAGCCATGGCCACTGCGGTGTGGTGCACGACCATGATGTTGCCAATGATGCAACATTGCTAAATTTGCAAAAACAAGTGGTGCTGGCGGCCCAGGCCGGGGTCGACATGATTGCCCCCTCTGGCATGATGGATGGCATGATTGCCGCCATTCGCCAAGCGCTGGATGAAGCTGGGTTTACCCATATTCCAGTGATGTCTTACTCCACCAAATTTGCCTCGGCATTTTACGGGCCTTTCCGCGATGCAGTGGACAGCAGCTTCAAGGGTTCGCGCAATACTTATCAAATGGATCCAGCCAATGGCCGCGAAGCCCTGGCGGAATCATTGCAAGATGAAGCCGAAGGCGCCGATATTTTAATGGTGAAACCCGGCCTGGCTTATTTGGATGTGCTGGCCCATATTCGCGCTAATTCATCTCGCCCCTTGGCGGTTTATCAGGTTAGCGGTGAGTACGCCATGATCAAAGCGGGCGCCCAGGCGGGTGTTATTGATGAAAAATCTATTGTGCTGGAAACCATGACAGCATTTAAACGTGCCGGCGCCGATTTAATTATCACTTACTATGCCGAACAAATGGCTGATTGGCTGTAATAGCTTGGGAATAAATAATGAACTTTGTGCGTGAACATAAATGGCTGGCAATTTTATTAGTGCTTAGCCTATTGGTAATACTGGCAGGTGTTTTCATGATTAAACAAGCGAATCAACAGCAAGCGGAACAGCAGAGCCAGGTCGATAAGCTCAATACCATCGCCACCCAGGCTACCCAAGGCTTGTTGCAAACCCTGGGCCACAGCGAAGAACCTATAGATGACATTATTCCCGAAGAGTCTCTGGCCAAAGTGAAAGCCATGAATGGTGTTGTGCCCGCCGAAGGCACAGAAGACTGGTGCGAATGGATGATGGTAAAGGATGCCGATAGCTGGACCGAACAGGAACAGGCACTCTTTGCCCAGCACTGTATTTAACCTGTGCTGTTTTTTTATGCTTGCTGTAACCCCATGTGTGCTTGATGTTTTTTTCTGAATCCCGCCCCCATTTTTTCAGCCCACTCACCGGCAAATACCGGGAGTTAGTGGCTGAATGCCTGCGCCTTTTATACCAGCGTTTGTATACCGACCTGCGCGATTATGGCCACGCCATTAACCGCGAGCAGTTGGTGGATATTTTTAAAGAAGCCATAGCCCGAGCACCTCTGCTGGACACCGACAACGGCGAGCCGGATGCGGGTGATGGTGAAGAGGGCGGTGAAGGCCGCTTTAAAAGCCAGCGCGACCTAGCCAGTTTTATTATCAATCGCCTGATTGATAATGGTTGGCTGGAAAAACAAGTGGATGAAACCAGCCTGCAAAGCAGTTATGGTTTTAGCCGCATGGGGCGTTTGTTCACCCAGCCCTTTGCCGACCACCATACCAATGAATTTCGCACCCGCAACCGCAATACGCGCAATACCCGCAATAGCTTGCAGGCTTTTTATGAGCAAGGTGAAATTCACGATTTGCTCGACGCCTATGAATATTCCGAGCGAATTATCAGTGACTTTACCGATGTGATTGCCGAGCTGGAAGAGCGCAAGCGCCAGTTGGTGCGCGAAGTGGAATCGCGCCAACTGGTACAGCAGGCAAGCGATGAATTTTTTGATTTTATGGAAACGGTATTCAAACCGGATTTGGAAGTGCGCCTTTCTGCCGACAGCGTGGAAAAATACCGCGACCAGATCGGCGATATTATTGCCAAAATTCGCCGTAAGCGAAAATACGGCCAGGGTGATGCGGAAACCGCCGCAAAAGATTGGCGCGCCGTAATGGAGATTCGCTTGCGCAAGGCACTGCCGCAGAAGGTGGTAGCGGGCGTGTCGCTACTGGAAACCTTGTTGCAAACCATCGATTCGCGCTTAAAAAATGCATGCGAGATCATGCTGCCAGCGCTGCGCCGCTCGCTCAATACCTTCACCCAGCGCGCCGACATTATTATTCGCCAGCTCAGCTACATTAACAGCCGCGGCCAGGATGACCTGATGGACATCTACCGCTCCCTCGCTAATTTGCCGGGGGAACAGCAGGATCAGCTGTTATTGCAACAGGGTGAGGTTATTGCTCCCTTACATATGGGCTTTATCGATCCAGCGCAAATCCAATTGCGGGCGCGCCGCAATCCGCAAGTGGTGCGCTCCACCCTGGATGAAGATAAAGCCCTGGATGTGGCTGCGCAAAAAGAGTTGTTTATCCAGCAGGCTCTGGACCGCGCTTTTATTTTGCAATCCAGCAGCCTGCGCGATTATGTCCACAGCGCTTTGGCCGAACGAGGCCAGATCAGCAGCCGCGAACTTGGTGCGAGCAATATGCAGGAGTTGCTCAACTTATCCCATGCTGTGGAAGTGGGGGCTGCTGCCAACTTATCGGCACGTTTTCGTTTTGAAATTCACCAGGAACCACAATGGCTGCATGGCCAGCCGCTGGTTCAGGGCGATGATTATTTTGTCCGGCGCGATGAGTTTATGATCCGCTTGCTCGATACTGGAACAATCCATGAGTAATTCCATGAATGAATCCCTAGCCTCATTGTTGCAGGCGCAACTGGACAAACACAATTTGTCACTGGATAACTGGCGCGAGCTGATTCAGCGCCTGCTGGATTATGGTGTGCTCTGCCGCGATGACAGCCAGGTGGAAGCCGAACTTTACGATCGTTTTGTCCGTATCCATGAGCTGGTCAATGAGTACCTGGGCTTAATCGGTTTGCGTTTTCAACACGATGCCCATTTTCGTTTTGTGCGTATATTGCCGCCGGGCGCGCGTATGCCTGGTATGGATGATGAAAG
>CAMLRI010000306.1 GCA_946482385.1 uncultured Cellvibrio sp. | reverse complement strand
GATGAAACCCGCCCCAACGACACCTCGGCGGCAGAGGCGCAATGTGGCATTGCCCGCACCAAAGATTTAACAACCTGGGAGCGTTTGCCGGATTTGATTACCTACTCCGGCCAGCAGCGCAACGTAGTGCTGCACCCGGAATTTGTCGATGGTAAATACGCGCTCTACACCCGCCCGCAAGATGGTTTTATCAGCGTGGGCGGTGGCGGCGGTATCGGCTGGGGCTTAAGCGAAACCATGACCAATGCCGAAATTAAAGCGGAAGTCATTGTCGACCCCAAGATTTATCACACCATCAAAGAAGTGAAAAACGGCCAGGGCCCGGCGCCCATCAAAACCGCCGAAGGTTGGTTGCATTTGGCCCACGGCGTGCGCAACACCGCCGCCGGTTTGCGCTATGTGCTCTACATGTTCATGACCGAATTGGCGCGCCCCTGGGTAGTTACCCACCGCCCCGCTGGCCACTTTATTGCGCCCCAGGGCGAAGAGCGGGTGGGCGATGTATCCAATGTGGCCTTCTCCAACGGTTGGATTGTGAATGAAAAAAATGAGGTATTTATTTATTACGCCTCCTCCGACACGCGCATGCATGTAGCTACATCTACCGTGGAAAAATTGATCGACTACTGCAAAAACACCCCGGAAGATAGTTTGCGTTCGGCAGCTTCGGTGGCAACGCGCAACCAACTGATCAGTGCCAACCTGCAAATCATGAAGGAATTGGTGTAAGCATGTTCGCATCCAGCCTCCCCCACCACCACACGCTGCAAGAGGAATTCCGCGCGGAATTAATCGCCATTGCCGATTGGTGGGCGCGCCATGCGGTAGATGAAGTGAATGGCGGTTTCTTTGGCGAAATCGACGCACAGAATCAGCCCCTGGTTGATGCCAGCAAAGGCATTATTTTAAATGCGCGTATCCTGTGGTTTTTTAGCGAAGTGGCACAGCAGGTGGATAAGCCTGTTTATCGCCGCTGTGCCGAGCGCGCCTACCACTATGTGGTGGCGCACTTTTTCGATAAAGATTACGGCGGTGTCTACTGGGAGCTGGATGCCAACGGCGAGCCGATCAACACCAAAAAACAAATCTACGCCCAGGCTTTTACCATTTATGCGCTCTGCGCCTACTTCCAATTAACGCGCGAGCAAAAAGCCCTGGAATACGCCCTGGAATGTTTTTCGCTGATTGAAAAATACGGCATAGATACAGAGCGCCAAGGCTACCTGGAAGCCTTTAGCCGCGATTGGGGGCCACTGGCAGATTTGCGTTTAAGCGAAAAAGATTTGAACTTCCCCAAATCGCAAAACACCCACCTGCATATCCTGGAGGCTTACACCAGTTTGTACCAGGCCTGCCCCAGGGCAGAGGTGCAAGCAGCGCTGCGCTACAACATAGAGATGTTCGATAAATACATGATCGACCGCTCCAGCCACCACCTGCGCATGTTTATGGATTTGGCCTGGCAGGATCACTCCCCCGGCTACACCTACGGCCACGATATTGAAGCCGCCTGGTTGATCGCCCGCGCGCTGGAATCCCTCGGCGATGCGCCATACAGCGCGCAATTAACCCCAACCCTGTTGCGCATTGCCGAAGTCACCCTGGAGGAAGCTATTGGTCAGCATGGCCAAGTGTTGGATGCCTACAACTTCGCCAGCAAAACCGTAACGCCCGATACCGTGTGGTGGGTACAGGCCGAAGCCCTGGTGGGTTTCCTTTACGCCTATGCCACCAGTGGCGACGAAAAATATTACCGCGCCGCCGAAGGTGTGTGGCGTTTTATCCAGGAATACCAAATTGATCGCGATGGCGGCGAATGGCTGTGGCTTTCCAAACTGGATGCGCCCCGCGCCCAGCCCTATTACAAAGTGGGTTTTTGGAAATGCCCTTACCACAATGGCCGCGCCATGATCGAAGCTGCGCGTTATTTGCAAGCGGCGCAGCCGCAGTAATAGAAGTGCAGCCGCAGTAATAAACAAGCCAAAAATAATTAATAAAAAATTCAACAGAGGTGATTCTATGTTTGCGTTTTTATCTCGCGTTTTAGGCGCGATCTTGCTGGCGGTGTTGGTGGGCGCTTGCAGCCCCGATGCGCAAAATCCACCGGCGGCACAACCCGCTGCGCCTGCGGCGAATAGCGCCGCCAGTGCAGATTTTGTTAGCGTGCAGGGCCGCCACTTGTGGCGCAAGGGCCAGCCCTATTACATAGTTGGCGCCAACTTTTGGTATGGCGCCTATTTGGGGGCAGCGGGCGCCACTGGCGACCGTGAGCGTTTGCATAAGGAATTGGATAGCCTCAAATCTATAGGTATTAATAACCTGCGGGTGCTGGCCATATCGGAGCAGAGCGATTTGCTGCGCGCCGTGCGCCCGGCCATCGCCAACAAAAACGGCGAATTAAATGAAGAGCTGTTGGTTGGCCTGGATTATTTGCTGGCGGAAATGGCCAGGCGCGATATGACTGCCGTGCTCTACCTCAATAATTTTTGGCAGTGGTCTGGCGGCATGAGCCAATATGTTGCCTGGGAAACCGGCACAGAAGTGTTCGATCCGGATAAAACCGGCCGCTGGAATGACTTTATGATGAACTCGGCAAAATTTTATGCCATGCCCCAAGCGCAGCAGCGCTACCAGGGTTTTATTCGTCAATTAATTTCGCGCACCAACAGCATTACTGGCCTTGCCTACGCGGCCGACCCCACCATCATGTCCTGGCAGTTGGCCAACGAGCCGCGCCCCGGCAGCGATGAAAAAGGCCTGGAAAATGCCGGGCAATACAAAACCTGGATCCAGCAAAGCGCCGCCTTTATTAAAACCCTGGCGCCGCACCAGCTGGTAAGCACTGGTTCCGAAGGTATTTTCGGTTCCGCGCGCGATGAAGCGCTATTCCGCGCCGCCCACGCTATTCCCGAAGTGGATTACCTCACCTTCCATATGTGGCCCAAAAATTGGAGCTGGTACGACTCATCCCGCGCGGAAGAAACCTATCCCGGTGCCTGGGAAAAATCGCTGCAATATATCGACAGCCACATAGATATAGCTAACGCGCTGAATAAACCTATTGTGATTGAAGAATTCGGTTTGGATCGCGACCTGGGTTCCTATTCGCCCGAAAGCACAACTGTGTATCGCGATAAATTTTACCAAGCCAGTTTTGCCCGCTTAATTGAACGCGCCGCCCAGGGCGATGCCATTGCCGGCTATAACCTCTGGGCCTGGGGCGGCCATGCCCGCACCCCGCGCGAGGATTATATGTGGCAACCGGGCGATGCCTATTTTGGCGATCCACCGCAAGAGCCCCAGGGGCTTTATTCGGTGTTTGCCACAGATGCCAACACCCTGGCCATCATTAAACAATCGGCGCAGGAGTTTGCGCGTATTCAACAGCAAGCCCAATAAAACCTGCGCAATAAAAACCCACAGCGGGTGTAAAAAACTGCAAGGAAACTTGCGGTTTTTTTTGTAAAAAAACTATTTTGTATGATTAGTATTATTGATTGACCAAAAAACATAAACCAACCACTAACAACACCAACAACAAACTAACGATAAACAAGAGGTAATGAGCAATGCGATCTAAATCCCTATTCGGTCTCGGCCTGCTGGCGGCCACGCTGTTCATCGGCGGCCAGGCCCAGGCGCAAAAATTCGAGCAGCTGGCCAAAACCCCGCAGCTGGGTTGGAACAGCTGGAATACTTTTGCCTGCAACGTCAATGAAAAAATGATCCGCGAAATGGCCGATGCCATGGTCAGTTCGGGCATGAAAGATGCCGGCTATGAATACATCAATATCGACGACTGCTGGCACGGCGAGCGCGATAAAAATGGTTTTATCCAG
>CAMLRI010000305.1 GCA_946482385.1 uncultured Cellvibrio sp. | reverse complement strand
TCACCCAATTGCACACTGGGATAAACCTCGAATACGGCAACATACTCCAGGTCTTTGCCGGCAGACAGCTGCTTTGGCTGAATGGCTGGCTGACCAGCTGGCTTAAGATTTTCTTTTTGTACGGCAGCATAGAAAGAGCGGCTGATGACGTCGCCAACTACTTCCTGACGAATACCGGCACCGAAGCGCTGCTTAACTACCGAGAGCGGCACCTTGCCCTTGCGGAAACCCTTGATACTGACATTGCGAGCTGCTTGCTTTAAACGATTTTCAACTTCGTTTTCTACTTGCTCAGCAGGCACGCCGATGGTCAGACGGCGTTCCAGTCCAGAAGTCGTTTCGAGTGAAACCTGCATATGTGCCTCGTGAAATAACTGATGAGATGACTCAATCGAACAGCACCTTGATGGCTTCAAGGTGCAGAAATATGGTGCGGACGGAGAGACTCGAACTCTCACACCTCGCGGCGCCAGAACCTAAACCTGGTGTGTCTACCAATTTCACCACGTCCGCATAACACTCCGGGGAGCGCATGACTTTCGCGATTCCAAGCGCTTGATTTTTATAGAAATTTATAAAAATTATCAGGCCGGATGCGCGAAGGGTGCAGATTTTGCCACAGAGCACCTATGGGTTCAACCATTTACCGCCAGGATTAGTATTCTGCGCTGGTTTCGCGCTGACGCAGGATAAGGTTGCGGAACTCGGCTAACCAAGAACTCAGGTCATCGAGGGAGAGTGGCTCATCGGGGCTGTCCTGCCCGGTCACATCGACCAGAGCAATAGTATTTGCATCAACAAAAGCTTTTGCTGGTTTTTGGGGCTCAGGAGAGCGAGACAAACCACTAGCAGCCGCCAGCAACTGCGCTAACCAAGAGCCTGGGGTGCGCTCAAGCTCAAACAGCTCCTGAGCTTCCGAGGGGGACTTATTGGCAGCAACCAGGGTTGCCACCAACCCTGCCGCATCAGAGATTTGATTGAACTGCTTAAGTTGATAGTTTTCACCCAGCTCGCGCAGATAAAAACGGTAAGCCAGCTCTAGCTGCATCAATACACTGTCTTCCAAGGCCCTGCGCACTAACCGCTGGCTAGTGGTTAGCGGCTCTCCCTGGCCGGTGGCAAGAGCTATCAAAGTGCCCGCATATACCAGTTTTTGGTTAACCAGGGAGATGTGAGTAATCGCCATAGCGCCTAACTACTTCTGAACTTGCCACTTGCCATTATTGTAAAAAGCTTTCCAGCCAGTTGCCTTGCCATTGACCTCGGTTTGCACATACTGCTCCTTGGTTTTACGACTAAAGCGCACTATGGCTTTATTGCCGTCGGGATCTGCCACAGGCGCAGAAAGCAGGAAGTGGTATTTGGGATCTATCTGGTTTTTATAGGGAAGTAATTCCGCAACCAAAGGCGCGCGGGTTTCCCGGTTTTTGGGGAATTGGCTGGCAGCCAGGAACAAGCCTGCCGCACCATCGCGCAACACATAATGGTCATCGACTTTTTCGCAGCGCAATTCTGGCATGGCGATAGGATCGACCTTGGGTGGCGCCGCTTCGCCACTTTTAAGCAGTTTGCGCGTGTTTTTACATTCACCATTGGTACAGCCAAAGTATTTACCGAAACGCCCGGTTTTTAGCTGCATCTCACTGCCACATTTATCGCACTCAATAGTGGGGCCTTCATAGCCTTTAATGCGATAAACCCCCTGCTCTACTTCATAACCGGGACAGTCGGGATTATTACCGCAGATGTGCAACTTGCGTTGCTCGTCGATCAGGTAGGAATCCATGGCCGAATTACACAGCTTACAGCGGTGCTTGGCGCGCAGCTGGCGCGACTCTGCTTCTTCGTCCGCATCTGCATCTATTACTTCGTGGCCAGACACCAGATTCATGGTGTTTTTGCAGCGCTCTTTAGGCGGCAAGGCATAGCCGGAACAACCCAGGAAAACCCCGGTGCTGCCGGTGCGTATCTGCATGTGGCGACCACAGAGGCTACAGGGAATATTGGTATCGGTCGGGTCGTTGGCGCGCATGCCTTTATCGGCTTGGGATGCCGCATCCAATTTGCTGACAAAACCGGCATAAAACTCATCGAGCAACTGGCGCCAGTTTTTATCGCCTTGCGCCACCTTGTCGAGGGACTCTTCCATGTTGGCGGTAAAACCGTAATCCATCAGGTCGTCAAAACTTTCCACCAGGCGCTCGGTAACTATGTCGCCCATTTTTTCGGCGTAGAAACGGCGATTTTCCTGGCGCACATAGCCGCGCTCCTGAATGGTCGAGATGATCGCCGCATAGGTAGAGGGGCGGCCTATGGCGCGTTTTTCCAGCTCTTTCACCAAACTGGCTTCGGTGTAGCGAGCTGGCGGCTTGGTAAAGTGTTGCTGGGGATTGAGCTTGATTAATGGCAACTGCTGGCCAACTTTCATGTCGGGCAGCACTACATCTTCATCTTTCTTGGCTTGTTGTGGCAGAACCTTGGTGTAGCCGTCAAAACGAATTACCCGACCGCGGGTGCGCAACTCGAAATTGCCTGCTTCCACCACCACACTGGTGCTGGTGTATTCGGCCGGGGTCATTTGGCAGGCAACAAACTGTTGCCAAATCAAACTGTACAAACGCTCGGCATCGCGCTCCATGCCCGAGAGCTGGTTGGGCATCACCGCCACACTGGAGGGGCGAATCGCTTCGTGCGCCTCCTGGGCGCCCTCTTTGCTGGAGTAAAGCACCGGCTCGGAAGGCAGGTATTTTTTGCCGAAATTATCGAGGATGTAACTACGGCAAGACTCTACCGCCTCCTGGCTGAGGTTGGTGGAGTCGGTACGCATATAGGTGATGTAGCCCGCCTCATACAAACGCTGGGCGAGCATCATGGTTTTCTTTACGCCGAAGCCCAGGCGGGTACTGGCCGCTTGCTGCAACGTGGATGTGATAAAAGGGGCAGAAGGCTTGGACTGGGTAGGCTTGTCTTCACGACTGACCACCTTGTAGCTAGCACCCTGCAGCGCCTTGACTGCCGCCATGGCCTGAACTTCGTTGAGCGGCTTAAAGGCCTCATCGCCCTGCTTTTTCACTTCAAAACTGGCGACCTGGCCGTCTTGGGCCTTGAGATCGGCAAACAGTGTCCAGTATTCCTCTGGCACAAAGGCCCGGATTTCACGCTCGCGCTCTACCACCAAACGCACCGCCACCGATTGCACCCGACCAGCAGACAAACCGCGCGCCACCTTCTCCCACAGGAGAGGCGACACCATATAACCCACTACCCGATCGAGAAAACGGCGCGCCTGCTGCGCATCAACGCGATTTTGGTCGATGGGGCCAGGGCTTTTGAAGGCATTTTGGATGGCGGTTTTGGTGATTTCGTTAAACACCACGCGGCGAAAACGGCTTTCATCGCCGCCAATGGCCTCGCGCAAGTGCCAGGCGATGGCCTCCCCCTCTCTATCCAAGTCGGTTGCGAGGTAGATGTTGTCGGCTTTCTCGGCGAGTTTTTTTAGCTCATCCACCACTTTTTCTTTGCCGGGCAGTATTTCGTAGTGAGCCTCCCAGTTGTTTTCCGGGTCTATCCCCATGCGGCCAATCAATTGGGTTTTGCTTTTTTGCGCCTGGTAAACGGCCTTCTCTTCGGCGCTCATCTTGCGGGTGGCGGCAGCCTGCTTGGCGCGCTCCTTGGTATCTACCGGTTTACTGGCACCACTGGTAGGCAGGTCGCGAATATGGCCAATACTGGACTTAACGACAAAATCGTTACCCAGATACTTATTAATGGTTTTTGCCTTGGCAGGCGACTCAACGATTACTAAAGATTTACCCATGGCAGGTCACAGTGCTCGAATAATATAAGGAGGGAGCAGCA
>CAMLRI010000304.1 GCA_946482385.1 uncultured Cellvibrio sp. | reverse complement strand
ATCGTAAAAACGCTGGTAAGTGCCCTGCAAGTTGGCCGCACTCAGGTTGTAGGCGGGCAAATAACTGGCGGCGATATTGCGCTCCAGGTTTTTGGCGTGCCACAGAGGGTTGGCACCGGCGGCGACTTCTTTGCCGTTTTCCACATCGTGCCAAATATTATCTATACCCACGGCGCCTTTGCCGCACACAGTTAAACCCACCGCACATTCACTGGTGGTGGGCGTAGTGCCCCACATGCCGTTCACACCGCCATTCACATCGCGCCAGCCGCGGGTGTAGTAAGGTACACCTATGTTGATGCGGCCTGCGGGCATGGAGCCGCGGAAATAGTGGTAACCCCAATCGGTATTCAAATAGCCGATGCCATAGGCACTGTAGAAGCTCCACTTTTTCAATTCACCGTCGTTGCCGTCATCGAACAAGGGCGCTTGCGGGCCAACAAATTCGTTCCAGGCGCCGTGCAGGTCGTAGCTCATGATATTGACATAATCGAGGTACTGGGTGACCTGGTACATATCCATACCGCGCAGCAAATAGCCGGAGGATGGCGCCGCTACGGTTAACAAATAATGTTTGCCATCGGCAGCACCGGCGATATCGAGTTTTTCGCGCAGGGTTTTCATCAGCGCCACATAATTTTTCATCAGCGTGGCGCGGCGCGCGTTGGCGATGGACCAATCCGCCGGATTGCCCGCATCCTTCATGGAGGTGGCGTATTCGTAGTCGATATCCGCACCGTCGAAATTGTAGGTGCGCAAAAATTCCACCACCGAATCGGCAAAGGTATTGATGTTGGCTTGGCTATCGGTAAGCGTGTAAAAACCGCCATTGGCAACGCGGTTGCCATCGCTATCGAAATAGCCGCCGGTTTCCGCCCAACCACCGATGGAGATCATGGTTTTAACTTGCGGATACTGCTTTTTAAATTTGCTCAGCAAATTAAAGTGGCCGTTATAGGGCAGCGATGGGTCCATTTCCGCGCCGGCAACACCTGGCCAAGTGCGTCCCGTTGAGGCGTTGTTGGGGTCGCTAACATTGCCCACCGAAATTTTGTTGTTTTCGATATGGGCAAAGGCGTAGTTGATGTGGGTAATCTTGCCCCAGGGAATGTCTTTGGCCAAATAGCGCGGCGTGCCATTGGCACCCAAGCGCCAGCTGGGGAAGTAGCCGATAATGCGGCGGTCAATCGCCATTTTTTCACGGCCGCCGTTGTCGTACACCGAGCAATAGGGCACATCCACACCAGGGGTGCGATACAGGCCGTCGGGGCGGCAAGCCTCGTGGCCAGAGGCAATCACGCTGGAACTGCTGCTGGAAGCCACAGATGATGAACTCACCACAGAACTTGTTGATGAGCTAATGGATGAGCTGATTGATGAACTGCTCGATGAAACCACCGATGAGCTGATCGACGAATTCACCGAAGAACTGGTCGATGACTGCACCGACGAGCTGCTGCCATTGGCATCGCAGGTACCCAGGCCCTGCCAGGCATTGGTATAAGCCCAACCCACACCCGGCGCATAGGGGCCGCCCACCGAACACCAACCGACCACCGTACATTGGTAAGCACTGCCCTGGTTTTGCACTATGGCGCCCGCGGTATAGCTGCTGCCATCCACATACTGGGCAACGCCCGTACAGTTATAGGCTTGGCTGTGCGCCGCCCATAGCGATGCCGTACCCAGCAGGGCCAGCGAAATTATTTTATTCATGGTTTTCTCCAGTCGTTAAATCGCCGTGCCAGGCACAGCGCAGGCATTGTGTTGTTGTCCGTTAAATTTTTTATTAATCCGGGTACAGCACTACTGCAACAGTAGCCTCCTTGAGGCCGAGGCCTTGCCCTGTGGGGGCAAGCTCGCTTTTTTCAGGCAATAGAAAGCCTTTCACCTGCGTGAAAAAAGTGTCGAACATGGATGGGGTGGCCAGCGAAAGGATTGGAGTTATTTGCCTCTGTGGGCAATGGCTGGCTACCAGCGGGTACCGAAAATTATTATTGGCGACATCCCTCGCCCCTTGCCCGGTACTAACCGCAGTGGGCTTAACTTACGCCGAAACAGACAACGTTGTCAACACTAATGAAAACTGCGCTAAAAAAAATGCCCGCACAGGCGGGCAAAAGCTCAGAGACAAACGTCAGGCTACCTAGCGGAACTGTGAGTAAAACTAGGCAGCTGACTCGGGAGCCATCACCTGGGGCAAAAACCAGGTCTCGGCAATACGGTAGTGGAGGTTGCCAATTTCCAATTGCACCTCGTCGATATATTCATGCAGGCCCTGCTTAAGCAGCTCATCCACATTGGCGGTTTCCAACTGGTGCTGCAATTTCAAAATGGCCGCCAATACTTTTTCGCTGTTGGGCAGGCCCCATAGGCACAGCTCCAACTGCTTAAGGCAGTGGGCTACCGCGCGCGGGAAGTCCTCGTTCAGCAATAAAAATTTCACCACGGCGCTGGCTTTTACCCGGTCGCGCATTTGTTGGCGATACATTTGATAACCGCTGAGTGAGCGCAGCACACTCATCCACAAAATATTGTCGTAGGGTTCCAGCGGCTGGCTGCCGCCCGCCGATAAATGCGGCAGTAAATTCACCAGGCCGGCATCGACAATACGGGTGGTCATATCGGCGCGTTCCAGGTTGCGGCCTATGCGCACCAGATCATAGGCATTGTTGTGGCTCATGCAGCCAGCCAGCAAACCGGTAAATTGCTGCACGCTGCTGATCACATGCAATAAAACTGTGGCGCGGTCACGGCGCGATATCACCTTGTCGGCACGGTCGCGCATAAAGTGGTAGAGGTCGTTAATTAATTCCCAGGCTTCCATGGGCATTATCTCGCGGGTGATGCGGGCATTTTCCCGGGCAAAACTCAGCGAGTTAATTAGCGATGCGGGGTTGTTTTTATCGGCCAAAATAAAATTGACCACAGTTTTTTCATCGGCCAACTGGGTGTCGCGCTCAAAGTAGCTGCCGGTGCCGCTAATGTCGATCAGCGAGCCCCAGCCCACCCGCACACCGCTGGGTAAATCCAGCAACAAATTAGAATTCACATTTACCAGGCGCGCGGTGTTTTCACTGCGTTCCATGTAGCGGCCGAGCCAATAAATTCGTTCTGCAACGCGCGATAACATCTTAATCCTCCACCACTATCCAGGTGTCTTTACTGCCGCCGCCCTGGGACGAGTTAACCACATAGGAACCCTTGCGCATGGCCACGCGGGTTAGGCCGCCGGGGGTGACATGGTGCTCGCGCCCCTGCAGCACAAAGGGGCGCAGGTCGATATGGCGCGGCTCGGCATTGCCGTTGGTGAGTATGGGCGCGGTCGACAGGGAAATCAGCGGCTGCGCCATATAGTTGCGCGGGTTGGCCTTAATGCGCGCGGCAAATTCTTCCAATTCTTTTTTGCTGGCTTGGGGGCCAATAATCATGCCGTAACCGCCGGATTCGTTGGCGGGCTTCACCACCAGCTGGTCGAGGTTGGCCAGCACATAGTCGCACTGTTTTTTGTCGACACATAAATAGCTGGGCACATTGGGCAGTATGGGTTCCTCGCCCAAATAATATTTAATCATCGCCGGTACAAAGGTGTAGATCACCTTGTCGTCGGCCACTCCGGCGCCGGGGGCATTGGCCAGGGCGACATTGCCCTTGAGCCAGGCGCGCATCAAACCGCGCACGCCCAATACCGAATCCGGGTTGAACATCTCCGGGTCTAAAAACAAATCGTCGATACGGCGGTAAATCACATCCACCCGTTTCAATCCGTCGATGCTGCGCATATACACACAGTCATCGCTATCCACCACCAGGTCGCCGCCCTCCACCAACTCCACACCCATTTGCTGCGCCAAATAGG
>CAMLRI010000303.1 GCA_946482385.1 uncultured Cellvibrio sp. | reverse complement strand
CACTCCATCGCTAAACACATTGTCACTGGCAAAGCTGGTGACCGATGTGTTTTGCCCGTTGGTGTAAAGCGCCGAGTTGTACACCGCCTGGGTGATGGCTTGGGGAAAAGCCATTTGTGAAATTTTGCTGGATTGCGCGCTGCTGCCGTAAGTGGTTAAAAAAATCTGGAAATGGATATGGGTGATGCGCCCTGTGTACCAGCCGGGGTAGATGGTGGTGAAGCTGGCGACGCCATCGGTGTCGGTGTACTGCACGCCGCGGCAATAGGTTTCGCCCACTTCGCTGTTGTAGCCGGAATAGTTGCCGTCTTTGTCGCAGTGCCAAATGTACACATAGGCGGAAATGGGCGTGCAACTGTTGTTGACGTTGACCAGTTTAAGTTTGACTTGCAGGGGCACGCCGGTTTTATCTTCGGCGATGTTTTCGCGCAAAATCGACGAGCTGTTGAGAAATGTGGCAAGTGGGTAGGGGCCAATGGTTTCAGTGGGAATAACCGCGCAACTGCCCGATGTGCTGCTGGCTGCGCTGCTAGTGCTACTGGAAATGCTACTGGCAATACTGCTGCTGGTACTACTGGAATTGCTATTGGATGAGGTGCCGCCGCCGCAACCGATTAGGCCGGCGGCGCCCGCCAAACTAAATAAGCCAAGGGTGCCCAGGGTTTTGCGCCTTTGCGGGTCGTGGCCTGGGTGATTGGCCATTGTGCTGTTTGTTGCGAGTGAATTGGATGTGTCGCTATTGTTATTGAGGGGGCTCATAGTATCTCCAGAGGTTGCTGACCAGGTGACACTACGACATCGGGATCTCACGAATTTTATGCAAGCAATGCACAACAACTGTGGAGCCATTGTGCAAGTGCGAGGCTAAGTGGTTGTGTAAACCCGTTACCAAAAAACTATTCCAATTTACAAAAAAATTATTCCAATTGCAGGCGATAGCCGACACCGTACACCGAGTGGATAAGATCTTGCGGGTGAATTTGCTGTAATTTTTTGCGCAGTTTGGTGATGTGGGAATCCATGGTGCGATCGCTCACCACCCGGTGGTCGGTGTAGGCGTGCTGTTGCAGTTGCGCGCGGGAGACGACTTTGTGTTTGTGCTGGAACAGGGTTTCCAAAATGCGGAATTCAATGGCGGTTAGCTCCACACTTTGCTGTTGGTAGCGCGCGCAGAGCGCGTCTTTATCCAGTTGCAATAATTCGGTTTCCGGCGCGCTGCCAGTTTGGCTGCGGCGCAGCACCGCCTTAACCCGCGCCACCACTTCGCGGGGGCTAAAGGGTTTGCAGATGTAATCGTCGGCGCCCACTTCCAGGCCCAGCAAGCGGTCGATTTCTTCCACCTTGGCGGTGGTCATAATAATGGGCACTTGCGAGTGTTTGCGCACTTCGCGGCACAGGCTTAGGCCGTCGAGTTTGGGCAGCATTAAATCCAGCAAAATTAAATCCCAGTGGCTGCTGCGAATTTTTTCCAGCGCACTTAGGCCATCGCCTACCAGTTCGCTGGTGAAATTTTCCGCGCGCAGGTAATCGCGCAGTATTTCCCCCAGGTCGGTTTCGTCTTCCACAATTAAAATATTCACAGACATCTCCTAATTAAGGTGCGGCTGGTTCAGGGGCAGCTGGATAAGCACCTGCAGCCCGCCCAGGGGGCTGTTGCCAATGCTGATGTGACCGCCGTGGGCGCTGACTATATTGCGGCAAATGCTCAGGCCCAAACCGGCGCCGCCGGTGTCGCGGCTGCGGGAGGATTCGGCGCGGTAGAGCCGCTCGAATAATTTTTCGTGTTGCTCTGTATCGACCCCAGGTGCGCTGTCGTCGATACAGAGTTGGGCGCTTGTGGCGGTGCGCGTTAAGGACAGCCGTACCTGGCCGGGGCTGTTGGTGTAGTTGAGGCTGTTGTTGAGTAGGTTGAGCAGCAATTGTTGGATGCGCTGGGGATCGACAAAGGCGACCAGGGGCTCACCTTGGTTTTCCAGGCTAAATGCCAGGCCGGCCTGGGCGAATTTATCTTCCAGGCTGTGGCAGAGATCGCCCACCAGTTCGCGCAGGTCGCAATCCTGTTTGCGGTAGCTGAGCGCGCCTATATCGGTGAGCGACAGCTCGTAGAGGTCATTCACCAAGCGGGTTAGGCGCGCCGCGTGTTTTTGCAAGCGCGCCAGGGCGGCCATATCCAACGGCCGCACGCCGTCTTCCAGGGCTTCCAGGTCGGCTTGCAGCACCGCCAGGGGGGTGCGCAGTTCGTGGGAAATATCGGCCACCCAGCGTTTGCGCGTCTGCTCGCTCTGCGCCAGGCTCTCGCCCAGGTGGTTGAGGTGCTGCGCCAGCTGGGTGAGTTCGTCGCGCCCGCGCACTGGCAATCGCTGGTCGTATTCGCCCTGGCTTAACTGTTGCACATGGCGCGCCAGGCGCTGCACCCGGCGGGTGAGCAGCTGCGACAGCGGTAGGGCGCAGAGCAGGGCAATACTCAGTGCCAGTAAGGTCATAAAAGCAAAGTGCCGCTGTTGGCGCTCGGCAAATTGGTTGTCCATCAGGTCGCGCAGCGCCGGGTTGATGGGGCTGCCCAAATAGCCCAGGGGTTTGCCCTTGCCGGGGGTTTTGATCTTGGAGAAAACATAGTGCTCGCGGGGCGATAGCTCGCCCGCCAGGGTGCGGCGCTCGGCATCCTGCAGGATAAATCGGTGTTGCCCCCCAGGCGGGGGCAAGTCGCGCGGCTCTGCGGGATGCTTGCCGTCGCGGCGGCCTTCCCAGGGCGGCGGGTGCATGCGGCGGTATTGGCCGATAAACCAGGCCCAGTAGCCCGGCTGTTCAAACGCCTGCCAACTGCCCTGCTGTTGGTAGTGTTGTGCCAGGGCTTGCAGCAGGGCGGCGTTGCGCTCTGCTTCGCGGCCTTTGAGGTAGCGGTTAAAACTGTGGTCGAAGCTCAGGCGCGAATAGCCAAACAGCCCCAGGGTGAGCAGCAGGGCAAAGCCCACAAACGCCAAAAAAACCTGTGCACGCAATTTGAACATAAACCATGACTCTGGATGACCGCCCCTTGGCGGCTGGAGTAGAATGCCAATACCTGAGCAACTTACTGGGTTTTCGGTAGTGGCCTGCGCAAAATTTCTCTAGTCCGAGCTTTTAGTCCGAGGTAATACGATGGATGTTTTAGACACAATCAAGCAACAAATCAGCGAGAATCCGGTAATCCTGTACATGAAAGGCTCGCCCAACGCGCCCCAGTGTGGCTTTTCCATGCGCGCCTCCCAGGCGGTAATGGCCTGCGGCCAGCGCTTTGCTTATGTAGATGTGCTGAGCAACCCGGACATCCGCAGCGAGCTGCCCAAGTTTGCCAACTGGCCAACCTTTCCCCAGCTGTGGGTTAAGGGCGAATTGGTGGGCGGTTGCGACATCATTACCGAAATGCACGAGAAAGGTGAATTAAAGCCTTTGATTGATGCGGCTGTCGCCGGCTAAACCCGCGATTGCACAGTTTTTCCACAAACGGGCAGCTTAGGCTGCCCGTTTTGTTTTTCCGGGGGCTATCTTGGGGGCTGTGGCTTATTGGTAGAGGCTGGGCTCACCTGGCGGGCGGGTTTTAAAGCGCTTGTGTACCCACAGGTACTGGTCGGGTTGGGCGCGGATCATCCGCTCCAGCTCCTGGTTAACGCGGGTGCAGTCGGCCAGGTCATCGCCGCTGGGGAAGTTATCCAGGGGCGGGCCCAGTTCTATGCGGTAGTGGCCGCGCTCGTCCCGGTAGTGGGCAAAGGGAATCACCCGGGCATTGCCCAGGCGGGCAAAGCGCCCTGTGCCTGGCACAGTGGCGGCGGTGATACCAAAGAAGGGGGCAAACAGGCTGTGTTTAATGCCGTAATCCTGGTCGGGGGCGTACCAGACGATCTTCCC
>CAMLRI010000302.1 GCA_946482385.1 uncultured Cellvibrio sp. | reverse complement strand
ACCCAAAATGGATGTGCTGAGCAATCGTGTGGTAGGTGCCGAGGCCTTGTTGCGCTGGAAGCACCCCACCAAGGGCATGATTCCGCCTTCCGATTTTATTCCCGTGCTGGAAACCTCGGGCATGATTATTGATGTGGGCCAATGGGTGCTCGACGATGCCTGTGAAACCCTGGTCAAGTGGTCGCAAATGGGCCTGTGGCAAGAGGGTATGAAACTCAGCATTAACATCAGCCCGCGCCAGTTCCGCCGCGCCGCCTTTGTGCAGGATGTACTGGATACGATTGAACGCTTCCCCATACCAGCCAATTCACTCGATATGGAAATTACCGAAGGTATAGTTATCCAGCGGGTGGAAGATGCTATCGCCACTATGACCACCTTAAACGACCAGGGTATTAGCTTCTCCCTCGATGATTTTGGTACCGGTTATTCATCCATCAGCTACCTGAAGCGGTTGCCGGTAAATACGCTAAAAATCGACCAGGGTTTTGTGCGCGATATTATTGTCGACCGCAATGACCGGGTGTTGGTAGAAACCATTATCACCATGGGCAACCTGCTCGATATGGAACTGGTGGCCGAGGGCGTAGAAGAAGCGGAGCAGTTGAATATCCTGAAAACCTTTGGCTGCCATTTCTATCAGGGGTATTTATTCAGCAAGCCGGTGGAGATGGATGTGTTCGAAGCTATATTGCGCAACGACCAGGCTCTGGGGGAAAAAGAAAAGCAGTGATTTTTTCAGTCCTGCTGAAATTAATGTGCGGTTATTTGTTGCTGGCTGTTGCACCTAACCCGCTTTTGCCCACAGCTGTTTGTTAGTGATCTTTTTCCTCCGGGGTTTTACCCTCCAATTGGTAAGCAAAAGCAATAATGTAAGCCACGGCTACATAGAGCGCCTCGGGCACTTCATCGCCCAACTCCAAATTGACCAATAAATCCACCAGGGTGGGGTTGTCGCACAGGGGTACGCCGTGCTCCTGCGCCAGGGCGATTATTTCTTCCGCTAACTTACCGGCGCCCTTGGCAGTAATTTGCGGGGCATTAACACCGTCATAAAACAGGGCGACAGCTTTGGCAAGGCCGGGTGTGTGAGTGCTCATCAGGTTTTTACATCCACCAGTGAATAGCCAAGGGATATTTTCGGTTGGGGCGGCAAGCCGTTTAAGCACTGCATGGCATTAATTTCCAACCCCTCCTGCTCCAGTTGTTGCTGCAACTGCGCCATGCGTGCGCGGGCTTTTTCCAGGGTTGCCTGCTGCTCTGCCCAAAAATTGGCGGAAAGGCTTTTGCCTGCCAACGTAAGTTGCACATAAAACTTGCCCAGGCTGGCCATATCAAAACTCAACATCACCTGCCACTGGCGAATTTTATTGGCCGGTGTTTCATTCGCGTCGTCTTTTTTCTGTTCATCCACCCATTGATATTCCAGGTGCAGATGCAGGTGTTGCAATTCCTGCCCCTGGCGCAGCGGTATTTCCAGTTGCCAGGATTGGCTCGGTAGGGGGGAATCTGCCTGTTCCAGTTGATGATTGAGGCTGTGCAATTGTTGCAGTTGTATTTTGGCCAGGCTGCCCAGGGTTTGTTGATGCAATAGCAGCAACAATTGGCTGCGCAGATTTTTTTGTGTGGCTTCCCGCTCCTGGCCCTCGGGCAGCAAGTGCCAGCCCAGCAATTGCGCCAACACATTATTCAGCGCCGATGGTTTTGCGGTCGTAGCCGCCAGGCTGGCGGGTTGGCTGCCAGGGGGCAGCAGCGGCAGTAATTCCTGCTCTAGATCGTGCAGTACCGCCAAAAGCGCGCCCTTGAGATCCTGGCGCAGTGAGGCATTGGTTTGTGCTGTGGTATTGGTCTGTGCTGTTGCATTGGCTGATGGCGCAGCTTTTATATCGGTTGCTGTAGCGCTGGCAGCGGGAGCCGAGGATTTGCTCAGACTGTTGGGCGCTGTTATCTGGGCCAGTTTGGCCGTGGTAGTTGCGGTGGCACCTGGTGATTGGGTGTTGGCTGATAGCGGCGGAGCTGTTGGGTTGCTTAAGGTCTGCGCCAATTTGTGCTCAAAAAACACCCCCGAGTTGCGCACAGCCTGGGCAAAAAGTTTGGGGTGGCTGAGTTCCGCCGGGTTGCGCAATTGATTGGCCAGGGTTTTCAGTGCCTGTTGTAATTGGCTGGAAAACCACTGGTTGCGCTCCTGCACGGGCAATTGCTGCGCTTGCTGTAAAACCAGTTGTACCTGGCCAACCAAATCGGCGCCCTGGTCCTTGCGCGGCAACAGGTTGCTGAGGTTGGTGCGCAAAATTTCCAGGGTGTTATTGCTGGATAGGTTTGCCGGTGGTGTGGGCTGCGCATTGCCCAGGGGCTGCAGTAAGCCAGCAAGCTGCGTTGGGTTAAGCGATGTCGATGAGAGCGCACTAGCGGCGAGCTGCGCCTGGCCGACGCCTGTAAGGCTGCCGAGAATCACCAGGCGCTGGGTGGCATCCAGCTTAATCAACAGGATTTGACCCTGCGCAAGGGGTTGGTTGGTATAAGCCACTAGATTAGCCAGCGGGCTATGGTTTGCACCCTGCATAGCCTCCAGTCGCACCAGCATCAATTGGCTGGATTGCACCATTGCTTGCTGGCTGAGCAGTTGGTTGATTAACGCCCTGGTTGCCGGTGCCGCCGAATTGGGGTTGAGTTGCTGCAATTGGCGGTTGATGTGCTCCAGTAATTCTGCCCGCTCGGCAGGGCTGGCCTGGCCAAGCTGCTGCACCTGGGCGATAAAACTTTCACCCAGTTTGACGCCCACCAGCTTGCTGATCAGCTGTACCTGCTCCACCTGGCGCTGTTGCAGGTTTTGCAGCAGGGCATCGTTGATTTTTCCAGCATCCATAGGCAATCCGGCGGTTTGTGTAGAGGTGAGTGGCGGTCGCTATGGCCAGAGCCTGCATCACGGTTGTGCAAAATTGCGATTTAAGGCTGCGCGCCCGCAAGCCAGGTGTTTATAATCGCCCACAACCGGCCTAACCACTGGCTCTTTTTGAATAGCTTTGTTGGCAAAGCCTCGCGTCGATTATGCGGGCATTGCAAAGTATATCGGCCACAGTATAGCGGCTGAGCCACTAAAACCCTGAACCCTTAAGCCGCACACTGCGAAGCTTGAGGGCCAGCGAAAGAGATAATTGCTTGAGTTTGTCATCTGCACCCCTGTTGGAAACCCGTGAGCTTGCCATAGAGCGCGACGAACGCTGGCTATTTGCCGGTTTGAATCTGCAATTGGCAGCGGGGGAGGTGGTGCAAATCCTCGGCCCCAATGGGGCGGGTAAAACCACTTTGTTGCGCGCCCTGGCCAGGGTGAGCCGCGATTATCAAGGGGACATTCGCTACCTGGGCCAACCCCTGGAACAGCAAGCCTGGGATTACGCCAATGATTGCCTTTACCTGGGCCATCTGCCCGGTATTAAAAAAGCCCTGACTCCCTTGGAAAACCTGCGTTGGTATAGCGCCCAGGCGCCCAGCCGTATGGCGATCCCCGATGCCCTGCAGCGGGTGGGTTTGGCAGGTTATGAAGACACTCCCTGTTACCAGCTATCCGCCGGCCAACTGCGCCGGGTGGCCTTGGCCAGGTTGCACCTATCGCAAGCGCGTATCTGGATTCTCGATGAGCCATTTACGGCAATCGACAAGCCGGGTGTCCAGGCTCTTGAAGGTTTGATTGCAGCGCAATCGGCGCGCGCTGGCCTGGTGATACTCACCTCCCACCAGGATTTAAGCTTGCCAGGGTTGCGCCAGGTAAACCTGCTGGATTATCCGGCCACCGCTGACCTTGGGAGTGGCTACTGATGTCGGCTCCCCAATCCTCCCGCCCTGTGAGCAGCAGCTTTATTGCCAGTTTCCGTCGCGATTGGCTAATGGCCA
>CAMLRI010000301.1 GCA_946482385.1 uncultured Cellvibrio sp. | reverse complement strand
CAGGACAAGGCGGCGGAGATCGCCCGCGAATTCAGCCCCACCGGTCCGTCGCTGAAGGAAGACTTGGGACGTTTCATCCATCGTCGCTACGGGCTCGGGGTTTTGCTGCGCAAATTGCTGCAGTATGGGCGCGGTATCCATAAAGGGCGCTGCCACCTGGGTGGGTTCCGGGTGGGGCATGTACAGCTCGTTGGTAATACGGCTGGTATCGCCCTTAAAAAAACTGCTGGCAAACACAAACAACAATACTTGCGATAGCCCAATCAGGGCGCCGGTAATGGCAATCGCCAACATAAAGGGGGTTGCCCATACGCCAATGCGATTGTGCAAATCCACCTGCTGTTGCCGTTGGCCGCGCTGAATGCGCAGCGAAAACGCATTTTTAAACAGGTTGGGGTGGGCGACTAAGCCGCTAATGATCAACCCCACCAGCAACATGCCAATAATTCCCACCAGTGTTAACCCCCAGACGCCGGGCAGGGTAAGTGCGTAATGCAACTTAACCAGGAAGTGGGTCCACTCGTGATCCACCTTATCGCCCAGGCTGCCATCGGCATTGACAAAAAATTGCAGCTCCAAGGCGTTTTCGCCGTGGTTGTGGCCGCCAACGGTGAAGCGTGGCATGTCCTCGGTGGGCAGGCCGACCCACACATCTTCAAAGGGTTTGGCATCCGGGTGGTGCTGCAGGCGATAGGCGAGCAGGTCTTCCAGGGCGCGCTGCACAATTACGGCATTCTCGCCGGTAAAGCTTTTGGCCTGGGCAGGGCTGTATTCCTGGATATGGGCTTGCTCCCAGCGCTCGAATTCCGGGTAGTAAATACTGGCCACGCCGGTTATGCAGACCAGGTACAGCAGCGCCGCTACAAACAGGCCTAAACCCGAGTGAGCCCTAAGGCTGGCGCGCACAGTGTTGGATGAAGGTTTTAGCGAAAAAGCCACGGTAAGTCCTCGTGCGCTAAGGCAGTCGTATTAATAAAAGGCTGTTCTGTTTATAAAAAACATCGACTCACAAAAAGCATCAAACCAACAGCGGGCCAGCCAGCAACCCCAGTCCGCCCAAGCCTATAAAACAGAGCGCTGGTTTAAGCAGGCTGCTACTGGCGCGGCTCCACACCATCAGGGCTGGCCAGAGCAGCATCACCAGCAGTGCGGCAGCCACGGTTTTATTGGCGATGCTGGTATCCAGGGCGGCAAACAGCAGCAGCGCCGCCCCCAGGCTGGCCAACAGCGAAAGCGCGCCAGTTACCAGCACTTGCAGGGCCACTTGCCCCAGCCATGGCCAGGAAAAGCCTAGCCCTCTGTTGGCGGCCACTGGCCGCTCCCGCCCTGGATTCCACTCGCCCCAAGGGGTGCGCAACCCAATCAGCAATAGCGCCAATAGGCCGGGTATCAGGCTGGCCAGGGCCGCTCCCCGGTCGAACCCGGCGGCGGCCATCCAGGGCCAATAAGCCAGGGTGATGCACAGCCAGCCGGCGCCAACCGACGGCCAGTGGCGTTTGCTTTGGCGCCAGGCCAGGAACAGCAGGCCAATCCCCGCCGCCAGGGTTAAAACCCCCAGCAGGCTGGCGCCGGGTTGAATGGAGGAAAGAAACCAGGAGGACATGGCAAAACCCTTAAACAAGATTGGTAGTAATTATCATTTGCGCGACAAGGCTAGTCAATGTAATAATTTCTCTAATGGGAATAGTTATTAATTGAGAATTTAATAGATCAGCTTTGTCTCGAGCCTGGCGCTCGCCAATCAACCACATGTACCTGGGGAATTGCACCATGAAACACACAGTTAAACCTTTGCGCTGCCGGGCGGCCAGCGCCAGCCACCCCTTGTTTTTGGCTATCAGCCTGGCCCTGGCCAGCCAGCCATTACTGGCTAATAGCCAAACGGCAACTGGGCAAAAAGCCGCTGCGGTGGAGCAGGTGGTTGTGGTGGGTAAGGATTTCAACCAGCGCACTACGGCCATCGGCAAGTTGGATGTGCCTCTGGTGGAGTCGCCCTTTTCCGTTTCTGTATTAACGGAGGATTTTTTTACCGCCACCGGGGTAAAAACCCTGCAAGATGCCCTGCAGTATTCCGCGGGCGTTAATGGCGGCACCTACGGTATCGACAGCCGTGGCGATTGGTCGACTATTCGCGGCACCGCGCCCGTGCAATATATCGACGGTTTGAAATCCCTGTTTGGCAACTACAACAATACCCGCGCTGTACCCTACAGCCTGGAGCGGGTGGAAATCCTCAAGGGCCCGGCGTCGGTGCTTTATGGCCAGGGCTCCCTGGGGGGCGTGGTTAACCTCAGCTCCAAATTGCCCGAGGCCGAGTTTGCCGCCCAGGTGTGGGCGCAGTACGGCACTTTTGATCGCAAACAGCTGGCGGCGGATGTGACCGGTGCCCTGGATAGCGACGGCCAGTGGCTGTTCCGCGTGATTGCCCTGGGGCGCGATAGCGAAACCCAAACCGATTATGTCGCCGATGACAGCCGCGTGTTTAACCCATCCCTCACTTGGCAGCCCAGCGATGCCACCAGCATCACCCTGCTGGCCAATATCCAAAAAGATGAAACCGGCACCGGCACCCAGTTCCTGCCCTGGCAGGGCACCATACTGCCAGGCGCCTTTGGCGATATAGACCCTGGTGTGTTTTTGAGCGAACCGGGATGGGATAAATACCACTCGGAGCAAGAGGCTTTCACGTTGATTGCCACCCAGGCACTGGGCGATAGCTGGACGCTCAGCGCCCGCCTGCGCCACACCGACAGCAGCGCCGATTACTGGTCCATGTGGCCGGTGTTTACCGGCTCTGGTTTGCGCATCAACGCCGATGGCCGCACGGTTAACCGCGCCGCCTACGTCAGCGATGCCAGCAGTGAAGTCCTGGTAGGGGATATCAATGCCCAGGCCAGCTTTACCACGGGTGCGTTCGAGCACAGGCTGGTGATGGGCGTGGATGTGCAGGACGCCACTATCGACAACGATTTCTGGCGCAGCAATGGCAGCTATGCCACCCCCGGTGCCGGCGGTTCTATCGATATTTACAACCCGGTGTATGGCCTTTATCGCCCAACCCCCAGCATTACCGACTACCCCTACACCAACCTGGAGCAGCAGGGTTTTTATATCCAGGACCACATGAATGCCGGCAACTGGGTGCTAACCGCCGCCCTGCGCCGCGACCAGGTGAAATCGCAGAATCAAAACGCCACCAGCGCCAACTACGATAGCGACGCCGATACCGGCCGGGTTGGCATCATGTACCAGTTCGCCACCGGCCTGCGCCCCTACGCCAGTTACACAGAATCCTTTGAGCCTATGGCCGGGTTTGATGTGTACGACCAGCCGCTCAAGCCCAAAACCGGCGAGCAAACCGAGCTGGGGTTAAAGTACCAGCCAGGCAGCAGCAACCTGCTGTTTACCTTTGCGGTGTTCGACATCACCGAGCAGGGTCGCACAGTCACTGTGGCCGTTACCCAGCCGGATAACACCCTAAAACAGGGCAGTGCCCAAATTGGCGAGGCCAAGATCACTGGCGCCGAATTTGAAGTCCAGGCCAGCTTCGACCACTGGGACCTGATTGCCAGCTACAGCGAAACCGACACCCGGCAAATGGCCGCCAACGGCAACAACTACCGCATAGCCGCCGTGCCCGAAAGCATGGCATCGCTGTGGGCCAGCTACCGCTTTGGCGGCCAGCTGCAAGGGTTGCGTGCAGGCCTGGGGGTGCGCGATATAGGCACCAGCTGGGATGGCAGCGATAGCCAGCTAACCCGCATCGACGGCTACACCCTGTACGACGCCATGCTCGGCTACGAAATGGATAACTGGTTCTTTAGTCTTAACGCCCGCAACCTGGAGGATAAAATCCACTACACCAGTTGCCTGGCGCGGGGCGATTGTTTTGCC
>CAMLRI010000300.1 GCA_946482385.1 uncultured Cellvibrio sp. | reverse complement strand
ACTTGCAGGGTTTGTTCAGACATTTACTCCTCGGTCAATTCAGTCAGGGCCGCCAATACTTGTTCTTCGGTAAAAGGTTTGCACAAAAAACCGCGCGCGCCTTTTTTTCGCGCCTCTATGCCGGTGGCTTTATCGGATAAGGCGGAAATCACCAGAATGCGCAATTCCGGATCTATCGCTATCAGCTGTTGAATGCAGGCAATGCCATCCATTTCCGGCATGGTGAGATCCATGGTGACCACCTGGGGGCGGGTGCGCTGGAATAATTCCAGCGCCTCCATGCCATTGGCAGCGGCCGCCACTACCTGGAATTGGTCGGAATCGTTACAGCGCTCAATTTTGCGGCGGATAATATTGGAATCATCCACAATCATTAGGGATAGCATGCAGGCTCCTTGGGCTTAGGCGGCAATTTCAGCCGCGTCTGGCAGCTTCACCAGCGGCAGCGTAATCACAAAACGGCAGTGGCGGCCGCGGCGGCTGGATACGGTAATCTTGCCGCGCTGCGCCAGCACATGGCTCATCACCGCTTCCATACCTACACCGCGCCCGGCGTCTTTGCTCAATTCTTTAGCGGTGCTAAAACCGCTGTTAAAAATCAGCGCCAGCAATTGCTTGTGCCCCCAGCTTTCAATTTCTTCCACTGGCCAGCGGCCGGATTCAATGGCCTTGTTGCGAATGGCGTCGTAGTCCAGACCCTGGCCATCGTCCATTACACTTAATTCCAATTCGCTGGCCGACAGGCGCGCCAAACGCAAATCTATCCGCCCCTGGATCGGCTTTTCGCTCAGCTCGCGATCGCGCGGGCTTTCGATGCCGTGCACTACCGCATTGCGCAACAACTGGATGCAAATTTCCTTGAGCTGCTGTTGATAGTCGGGCGCCAATTCCAAATCGCGCAGGCCACTGGTCACCAGGCTGACCAACTTGCCATTGCGCTGCGCCAAATGCTGGACAAAATCTTCCAGGTTGTCCCAGCCATCCAGCTGGCGCGCGCCGGTTACCGGCTTGTCGCTCAACTGGCGCGGCACCCGCTCGCCCGCCACACTGCCGCCAAACTGCGCCAGCTTTTCCGCCAGCTGTTCAATTTGTTGGGTGTAGCTAATCAGGCCCTCCAACTGCACGGCCAAGCCCAAATAATCGTTGCCGTTGAGGTCGGGCTTATTGCGCAGCGCCACCAGGGTATCTTCGAACTGGTGCGCGGCCGTTTCAAAATAATCCAGCTTGAGCGCTGCGGCCTCGCCTTTGAAGTTGTGGATCTCTTTAAAAATGGTTACCGACTTATCGCGCACAGCGCTGGGAGTTTTGGCCGGGGTGCGCAAAATGGTATTGATGCGGTTGTAGCAGCGGTAGCTGTTGGCAATAAATTCCTTCAGCAGGCCCGGGTGGGTGTGCAATAAGCCTGTCAGCAACTCCAGCTGGGTTTCGTTGCGTTTGCGGCTATCGGCCAGGGCTTTTTCCAGTTGCACCTGGGCCGATACATCCACCACAGTTACCAGCACATGGGAAATTTCGCCGCCCTGGTAGGCGCGGGCAAAATTAAAGCGCAAATGCTTGGTGTGGAAGCCGCCACTGGATTGCGCCAAGTTCACCTCAATCAATTGCAGCGGGTTTAAATCGCCAATCAGTTTTTCCTTAATCTTGGGGTCGAATAACAATTCGATAAAAGCGCTGGCGGTTTCTGCGTCCCGCGCGCTGACAATATTTTCCAGCAAACTGTGCAGCGAGCGCCCGGCAATAGCCTGGGCACCGAGTATTTCGCTGAGCTTGGCGGAGTGCTGTTCGCCGATGCGCAGCTGCGCATCAATCAAAAACAAACCCTCGTTTACCGTATCGAGAATTTCCGTGGTTTCGCGCCGCGCCGCCTCGATCACCGCATCGCTCTCGCGCAGCTGGCGGACAAAGTGCAGCATGATAAATAAGAAGTTGATAATCGCCAGAATAATACCCAGGGTTTGGATAATACGCAGGCGAGTGGCTTTAGAGGCAGCCAGCTGCTCCAGGTTGATGGTGAAATCGTTCATCAACTTCAGCAGTTCCAAATTGCGCACCCGCGCCAGAGCCACCGCCTGGGCGAGAGCGGCCTGGCCTTCGGCGCTTTGCAGCCCGGCAAAATCGCCGGGAATTTTATCGATAGCGGCGCTATAGGGCTGCCACAGGGCCTGCGCCTGCTGCAACAGCGATTGGCCGCGGGCACTGGCGACCGCATCCAGCGGTACCGGCTGTTGGTTGGCATCGCGCACTGTGCCGCCCTGAATAAATGCCTTGAGGGTTTCATCAAACAAACCCTGGCTCAGCTGCAATTCACTGTAAGCAGATTTAAAAGATTCCGGATCGTTATAGGAAGCGTCGAGCACCAGCAAACTCTTGGCCATGCGCTGCGACAACATCCGCTGGCGACCGGCCAGGTTAACACCCAGGGCGTCGTCGGCAATTTCAAAGGAGGTGTAGAAGTTGAGCATCAATACCGAAGCATCGAGCAATAAAAACAGGGCGACCGAAATAATAATGCCGCGGTATTTGCCGTAATCGAATTTAAACATTGACGCCCACTCGCTGGTACTGGCGATGATGTTGCACCCGGCCCCTTGCAGGCTGTTAGCCAGGCGCTGGGCACCCCTGCCCCCTACAGCTCCATTGCCACTGTGAATTGCACAGCGGCAACAGGGTTAAAGCGAAAGCTGTGCCAAAGCGGGCAATGCACAAGTGCAGCCACCAACAAACAAAAAAATGCGCGCTGCTGGTGCGTTTTTTAGCGGGAACTGGTGTTGCGTCAGGGTTAGAGGGCGGCGATGGAATTCACCCGGCTTGTACAAATGGTGCAGGGCAAGCCGGTTTTGCACCATTTGCAATCAATAAAAAATATCTCACTAAAATTACAGCCCGGTATTTTTTAACGCTGCTCTTGCAACTGCATCTGCCACAGCTGCGCATAGCGCCCCTGTTGCGCCAGCAATTGTTGGTGATTGCCCTGCTCCACTACTTGGCCACGCTCCAACACCAGTATCTGGTCGGCATCCACCACTGTGGATAAGCGGTGGGCAATCACCAGGGTGGTGTGGCCGGCGGCCAGTTCGCGCAGGGCATCGAGGATGGCGGCTTCCGAGTGGGAATCCAGGGCACTGGTGGCTTCGTCAAAAATTAAAATGGGCGCATTCTTTAACAGCACCCGCGCAATGGCGACGCGCTGTTTTTCGCCGCCAGACAGTTTTAACCCGCGCTCACCCACCAGGGTTTGATCGCCCTGGGGCAGGCTTTGGATAAACCTGTGCAAATGGGCAGCGGCTATGGCCTGGTCGATTTGCGCATCGCTGGCCGCCGGGTTGCCATAGGCAATATTGGCGCGGATGCTGGCATTAAACAGCACCGTATCCTGGGGCACTATGGCGATGGCGCGGCGCAGGGATTCCTGGGTAACCGCGCGTATATCCTGGCCATCAATTAAAATGCGGCCGCCGTTGATATCGTAAAAACGGTAGAGCAAACGCGCCAGGGTGCTTTTGCCCGCACCCGATGCCCCCACAATCGCCACCTTGCTGCCCGCCGGAATATGCAAATCCAATTGCTGCAAAATCGACCGCTGTGGTTGGTAGGCGAAGTCCACCTGTTCAAAGCGGATTTCGCCAGCGCTAACTCGCAGCGCCGGGGCATTTTCGCTATCGCCAATTGCCGGTTGGCGCTTGAGCAGTGCCAGCATATTTTCCAGGTCGGTAAGGGCGCGGCGGATTTCGCGGTAAATAAAACCGAGAAAGTTCAGCGGAATAAACAATTGGATCATGTAAGCGTTAATCATCGCCAAATCGCCCAGGGTCATGGTTTTATCCAGCACACTTTGCGCGGCCATCCACATCATGGCAGTAATGGCGGCGGCGATAATCAGCGCCTGGCCGGAATTGA
>CAMLRI010000299.1 GCA_946482385.1 uncultured Cellvibrio sp. | reverse complement strand
CTCTTCCGATCTCCTACGCCCGCCAGGAGCTGACTCACGACAGCCTCACCGCCGCCCTGGGCCTGCCGGACAACCGCATCCGCCAGGATATCTGGGGCGCCAAGCTGCGCCTGGCGGGCGACCTTATCTACACCCCCTGGCCCCAGGTCAGCCTGGGGTTGCAGCACAAAAAGAACCTGGATTTCCTGGTGCCCGCCGCCGTGGGTGCGCGCCGCGACAGCGACACCGAAGCCAGCCTCAGCGCCACCAAGCTAGTGCTCAACGGCCTGCTGGGGCGCAACCTGTTGCTTAACGCCAACCTGCGTTACAGCCGCGCCAACCAAACCGGGCTGGTGGGTTTTGGCGGCGATGTTAACGACAGCCAGCAGCTGCTCAGCGAGCTATCGGCCGGGGTGCTGCTGAATAAACATTGGCTGCTGGGAACCGAATACCGGCAAAAACCCGACAACCTCAGCGCCCTGGAGGAAGACGATTGGCAAACCCTGTTTATCGGCTGGTTCCCCAACAAGCGCCTGGCCCTGGTAGCGGCCTATGTGGATTTGGGCGAAGTCGCCACCTTTAGCGACCAAACCGGTTGGTATTTATCTCTCCAGGGGAGTTTTTAAATGATCTGCTTGCGCCGCATGGCCATGGTTTGCGCGATCGCTTGGCTGGCTGCCTGTGCCGCCCCCAGCCAACCCAGCCTCTACCAACAACTGGGCGAATACGCCGGCATAGAGCAGCTGGTGCGCCAGCTGATTTTCAATATCGCGCAAGACGAGCGGGTAAAACCGCGCTTTAAAGGCGTGAATATGCAGCGCTTCAAAACCGGCCTTAGCGATTACATCTGCAGCCTCGCCGGCGGCCCCTGCCAGTACCAGGGCGAAGCCATGCGGGTCGTACACGCCGGCCACCAGTACACAGATACCGAATTCAACGCCATAGTCGACAACCTCATCCGCGCTATGGAAACCCGCCAAATCCCGGTTGCCACGCAAAACCAACTGCTGGCGTTGCTGGCGCCCTCCTACCGCGATGTGGTTTATCACTAGTTGTCTGTCGGTTGCCGGTTGCCGGTGGCCACTAACAACAGGGCCTAATTGCTATGCTTAAACCAATTCCAGTGATTGCAGTGAAACCATCATGCGCGCCCCATTAATCCGTTGTTCTGCTTTGTGTTTGTTGTTGATGGGCGGGGTGTGCACTGCCGGGGCCGATAGCAACAGCCTGCAAGTGAAATACGTCGGCAATAATTTCCATATCAGCGAAAAATATTATCTCGACCTGATCGACGCCGCCCTGGCGTCTACCCGTCCCAGCCACGGCCCCTACGAGATTATTTACAGCGAGGAGCCGCTCACCTCAACGCGCAAACACGAATTGTTAGTGGCTGGCGATAAAGTGAATATTGATCGCCTGGTGGGCTTTTCCGCCGTTGAAGGGCCGCGCAAAGGTTTGCTGCGTGTGGAGCAGCCTATTTTGAACGGGGTGATGGGATACCGGGTGTTATTAATCCGCAAAGAGCAGCAGGATTTATTCGCGCCCATCAAAACCGCCGCGCAGTTGCAGCGCTTCACTATGGGTTTTGGTCGCGGTTGGGAAGGCTATGTTTACACCCACAACAACTTCCGTGTAGTGGAAGCGCCCAATATGGATCAGTTGTTAAAAATGCTGGTGGGCAAACGCTACAGTTTTGTGCCCCTGAGCGTTATAGAAATCGAGGACAACTACCTGCTGGAAGGCGAGCCGGCCAGCAGCCTGGCCATTGAACAAAACCTGCTGTTGTATATGCCCCTGCCGGTGTATTTCTACGTTAGCCCGGCGGCGCCGGTACTGGCCGAGCGTTTAACCCTGGGGCTTAAAACTATTTACGCCAATGGCCGTGCGCAGCAAATTTTTAGGCAACATTTTGGCGCGCGCTTGCAGCGTTTAAACCTATCCCGGCGCCATATTATCCATTTGCAAAACCCCGACGACGACGGCCGCCTCGGTGCGGTTGACCATAGTTGGTTAAAAGCCCTGGAGACATCGCCCTAAGCGCGCCCACACATAAACAATAAAAAAAGCACAGGCTTGCGCCTGCGCCCAAGGGGGTACACGGGGATTAAAAAATAATTAATGGCTCAGCACAAAATTGCTGGTGAGCCGCTCCTGCTGTTGCGCCATCTGTTGCAGTGAACTGCTGGATTCTTCCAGCTCTACCGCTTCGCGCTGCACGCTATCGGCAATATCCGACATGCTCACCACGCCCCTGGCCAGTTCGGTGGCCACGCTGCTTTGCTCGCTCACCGCCTGGGCAATAGCGGCGGTCATATCTTTAATGCGGTCCAAGCCATTGGCGATGCCCACCAGGGCTTCGCTGGCTAAATCCGATTGCTCCACACAGGAAGAGGCCACAGTTTTATTGCGCAGCATAATGTCCGTGGCCTGCACCGCGCTGGCCTGCAGGTTGGCAATCATATCGGTGATCTCGGCGGTGGACGCCTGGGTTTGGGTGGCAAGGGTGCGCACCTCGTCGGCCACCACGGCAAAGCCCCGCCCTTGTTCGCCAGCGCGGGCTGCTTCAATCGCCGCGTTAAGTGCCAGCAAATTGGTTTGCGCGGCTATGCCGTTAATCACCGATACAATGGAGCCTATGCCATCGGAATTTTTGCGCAGGCTTTCAATCACCCGCGCCGCAATATTCAATTCATCGTTTAAATTGCCAATCAATTCTTTATTGCGGTTGACCACCTGCTGGCCAGATTTGGTGGAGGAATAAATATCAAACACCACATTGTTGGTGTCGCGCGCATTGGTGGCTACGTCGCGCGCGGTCTGCTCCATTTCGGTAACGGCCGAGGCCAGGGTTTCCGCCTGGGCTTTTTGCTGGTCGATCTGCCGGCGCGAGTTGGAACTGATGCGGCTGGCGCCTTCTGCCATCAACAGCAAGCCGTTGGTTTGCTGCTTAAGGTTGCGGATAATTTGGGTGAGGTTACCGGCGAGTTTATCCAGCGATTGGGATATTTCACCAAATTCGCCGCTGCTGGATTTTTCGTAGGAATCGCGCAAGTCATTTTGCGCCAAGGCTTCCAGGCGGCGCACCAATTGCCGGATGGGCGTGCGCACACCACTCACAACCTTGGCGGCTACCGCCGCACCCACAATCAGCGAAATAAAAAATACCAACCAAATGGTCGCGCCACCGCTGGATAAGGCCGCCTTGGTATTCACACTGGAATTATCCGACAGGGATTTTAAATGGTTGTTCAGCGCATCCAGCTTGCCCATGCTGGTATCCAGTTGCTGCACCAGGGCTTGCAGCAGGCGGCGGCTTTCGGCTTCGGCGTTAAGCAATTGCTGTTGCTGGCTTAATACCCCGTCTTCGGCGGTGATGTGTTTTTGCAAAATGCCCACCAGGCCCAACAGGGGTTCGGCCACGGCGGGAAAGCGCGCCTGGATCAGCGTGTATTTGCGCTCTATGTTCTGCCAAAAATAATTCAGCTCCCGCGCCCGCTCCGCCAATTCGCCCGGCTCGTGAATGGAGGGCACCTTGGATAAGAGCGCCGAAGCTTCATTGGCATCCTGCTCAATCGAAGCCAGCAGCCATTGCACCGGCATATCGGCATCGGCCATGTTAAAGCGAATGTCCTTCATCTCCGCGCCGAAATACTGCCATTTATCTTCAAATTGTTTTAGCGCTTCATATTCGCTTTGGCGGGTGCGCAACAGCTGCTCATGGGCCTTAAGGTGCGCCTCCGCCTGGCTGAAGGTGGCACCGGTGGTGTTGTTCAGTTGCGCCAACAATTCAGCAATATCGGGGAAATCTTCCGCGTAGTCTTCGGCATCCTGATATTCGCGCACATAGGCTTCCTGGTAAGCGCTAAATTTTTGTTGCAGCTCCCCCAGTTGGCGCAGCTCCTGCTCGGCGGCGTGCTGGCT
>CAMLRI010000298.1 GCA_946482385.1 uncultured Cellvibrio sp. | reverse complement strand
GCCAAAGAGACTATCGACATAGCCTCCAAAGTTGGTCAGGCGCTGGATAAGATCCGCAGCAATATCGGCACTATCAACGATATGAACCACCAGATTGCCACGGCTTCGCACCAGCAGAGCTCGGTGGCCAACGAGGTGAGCAAAAACATCACCGCTATTCACGCGCTCTCGGAAAAAGTGGCCGACAACGCCCAGGTGGTCAACCACAGTGGCAGCCAGTTGATCCAGGAAACCGGCGAGCTCAAGCAGCAGATAGACAACTTCAAGGTGTAATTCCCTTACCCTCCCAAACAAGAATCCCGCCACCCGGCGGGATTCTTGTTTGGGCAAAAATCAGCAAACACCCCAGGGCTGCTGGTTTTGCCCGGGTGATCACAGTAGAATCCCGCCACCTTGGTTACCTTCGGTCATTGAATGACTCTTCCCTGCCCAGCCCCTGACATCGCCCTTGGGTGTCATACGGCCCCCAGTATTTCCTGTTTATTGCAACACTCTGCTGCGCGCCTGGGCTCTAGCCCTATATTGCCTCGCGATACAGGCTCTTTGCGTTATCCACTGGTCACAAGAGGACATAGCTGTGGAATGGATTGCTGATCCCGGCGCCTGGCTGGGATTAATGACCCTGGTGGTTCTGGAAATAGTACTGGGGATAGATAACCTCATCTTTATCGCCATCCTGGCCAACAAGTTGCCACCGCACCAACGCGACAAGGCCCGCATCCTCGGCCTGGGGTTGGCACTGGGTATGCGCCTGCTGTTGCTACTGGGCATCTCCTGGTTGGTGACCCTGACCGATCCGCTGTTTAGCCTGCTTGGCCATAGCCTGTCGGGGCGCGACCTGATATTGCTGTTGGGCGGCCTCTTCCTGCTGTTCAAGGCCACGGTGGAAATCCACGAGCGTTTGGAAGGCAAGATCCATGTCGCCCGCGAAACCAAGGTGCACGCTGCTTTTTGGGCGGTGGTGGCGCAAATCATTGTGTTGGATGCCGTTTTCTCCCTGGATGCGGTGATCACCGCAGTAGGCATGGTTGAGCATGTCGAGGTAATGATGATTGCGGTGGTAATCGCCATGCTGGTAATGATTGTCGCGAGCAAGGCGCTGACCGATTTCGTCAACCGCCACCCCACGGTTGTTATGCTGTGCCTGGGCTTCCTGTTGATGATCGGCTTTAGCCTGGTGGCCGAGGGCGCCGGTTTCCACATCCCCAAAGGCTATCTCTACGGCGCCATCGCCTTCTCGGTGTTGATTGAAGTGTTCAACCAGCTGGCGCGCTCCAACCGCACCCGCCACCTGATTGGCGAGCGCCCGCTGCGCGATCGCACCGCCGAGGCGGTGCTCAAGCTGCTCGGTGGCCGCAGCGATGCCGATGAAGTCGGCCACGACATAGCGGCCATGGCCAGCCAGGGCGATGAAGACCTGGGCTTTGAGCAGAGCGAGCGCAGCATGATCCGCAGCGTGTTGCAGCTGTCGGATCGCCCTATCCAATCGCTGATGACCCCGCGCCCGGATATTGTCTGGGTGGACGTAAATGCAACGCCGCAAGAATTGCTCGCCATACTCAAAACCACCCCGCAAACCCGCCTGCTGGTGGCGCGCGATGAGCTGGATGACCTGCTCGGGGTAGTGCAAAGCCGCGACCTGCTGGCTGCCGCCCTGGACAACCAACCCCTCGACCTGGCCAGGCTGGCCCTGGCGCCTTTGGCGGTGCCCGAAGGCACCAGTGCACTTAAAGTGCTGGAGCTGCTGCGCCAGGAAACCCTGCCCATGGCCATAGTGATCGACGAATACGGCAGTATCAAAGGCCTGGTCACCACCGGCGACCTGCTCGCTGCCATCGCCGGCGAATTGGCCGACACCTACGACGAGCCTTTGGCGGTGCCGATTGAAGATGGTTGGCTGTTGGATGGCAGTATCTCCCTTGAGCAGCTGGAAGATTTGCTCGCCATACAACTGGATCGCGGCGAAGCTGAGTATTTCACCCTTGCGGGCTTGCTGCTGGAGCAGCTGCAACACATACCCAAGGTGGGCGAGGAGCTGAGCCTGGCGGGCTACCGCTTCCGCATTGCCAGCATGGAGGGGCGGCGCATCCACCAGGTGTTATCCAAACCCCTGGCCGATGCCGATGAGGAGCTGCCGCAATAGCGGTATCTTCGGGCTGCCAACTGGTTCGCGGGCACCGGGGCGATTTTTCCCCATAATGCCCCGCTGCGAATTTTCGCGACAGTTGTGCACTGGCGCACAAACGGCGCCAGTAGCCTATGGGTGTTAGGGTGAAATTCAGAAAACCCCACCTAGACTCGCCCCTGCAGTTAGTGTTCCGCTAAGTAATTTAATCATTTCAGCGACTTAGCTAATTTAGAGTGAAGACCAAGGAGTCCCCTATGAAAATCTCTCCCTTAAGTGCCCTGTTATTTGCCGCCGGCAGCCTGCTGGCCACCCAAGCCCTGGCCAATGACCGCATTAGCTACAACTATGTCGGTGCCCAGTTTATCGATCAGGATTTGGATGACTGGAACTGCGACCAGGATGGTTTGGGTATCCACGGCAATATGGAATTGAATAGCGAATTTTTTGCCCTTGGTTCACTCAGCGATCTGAGTGGTGGCCGCTGTGGTGCCATGGCCCTCAATGCCGGTATTGGCTATCGCACGCTATTTGGCGCCGATTCCAGTATCTACGGTGCCTTGAGCTTTGAGCGAGTGGATGCCGACCACGGCGACGACGACTCGGGTATGGTGGTTGCGGTAGGTATCCGCGGTTTCGTCACCCCCGAAGTGGAAGGTAAGGTCGAGTTGGCGCACCACACAGTCTACGACGGCGATACCCAACTCAATGCCGGCGCCTACTACTGGTTCAACCCCAAAATCGCCGCCACGGGCGATATCAGCCTGGGCTCCGAGGCGAGCAGCATCGCTGTGGGCGTGCGGTTTAATTTCTAATTTTTAAACAGGTTGTTACAACTTAAGGAGCAAATAAATGAAACGGGTTCAGCAATTTTTATTCAGTGCTTTAATGGCATTGTGTTGTGTTAGCTATGCCCAGGCGGCAGCGAGTGACCTGGCGGAGCGCTTGCAGGCAGAAGTTAATGCCTTCAAGAGTGAGATAGAGTCCTCTCGCGGCCACAAACTTATCGGTGTGGCTGATCGTCTGACAGGTACAGGCCTGTCAGACCCTGCGCTTTATGCAGTGGTAGAGGCCAAAACCAAAGCATTGATGAGTGAGCATCAAGCCAAGCCCAAAGATAAAATGGTGGCGGAAGAGCTTAACTCCATCATTCGAGCCCTGGGTTCCATGGGGACTGGATCGCGCGATCTTATCGTGGATCTGGTGGAAAACAGCAGTTCCCGTGGTATTCGCAATCGGGCTCACAGGTTGCATCCGAAGCTGGATTGGTTTGCACAGCGCAATAGCATTATGCAAAAGCCTGATTATTATCAGCCCGGTCAGGATTTAATGACTTACCGCTACCTTAATTTGTTAGACAGTAGTGACTATACCTTTGGCCGCTGGGCGCTGGAGGAGTTGGATCGTCGTGGCGGTGCCGAGCCCCTGGTTTATGCAAAAATGCGTGATATCTTGGCGCAAGGTAAGGAGTCCATTAAAAGCCCTGTGCACCTGGACTACCTGGCATGGATTTGTAAACTCTTGTCGCGTTACGATGCAGATAATTCACGTGAGCTGTTAACTTCTATTAAAAATGATTCGCGCAGTGACAAATATTTCAAAAAACTGAAAAAGTACGCCAGAATCTAATTGGTGTATTGATGTAATGCGGGTCTGCCCGATCTAAACAAAAAACCCCATTGTTGTGATGGGGTTTTTTGTTTAATCGCGGTGAATTATAGCCAACGGTCTGATGTTGGCTGCGTTGCTTGCTTAATACCAATGGAGGGAATGTCTT
>CAMLRI010000297.1 GCA_946482385.1 uncultured Cellvibrio sp. | reverse complement strand
GGGCAGGGTTTCCCAGTCCGCCAGGTGCAGCACTGGTAGTTGAGCATCGCCGCTGGTAAAAAAGCCCAGTTCGCTTTGCAGGCGTATGGCACTGCTGGTGTTGGCGGTGATCACCAGGCTCAACCCTTGGTAATTTTTGGCGGCATTGGCAATGGCCAGCGCCTGGGCGCTGCCGTGCAATTTGCCCCAGTACTGGCGATTACCCGGACGCTTGGAAATAGGTGGTTCGTGGGTAGAAATAAAAAGCGGGTTAGCTGTGCTCATGCATGCAAATTCTGTACGGCTGACGGGTTGTCCCTGAAGATTCCCCGTGTTCTGGGGCGCTGGATAAATGGACGCGCATTGTACCCCTGTTGGCGGGTGACTCTAGTGATAAATTGCATGAGTTGCGGGTTGCCTGGATTTGGCTTGGTAGTTGTATTTGATAGTAATTCTTATCTGTGTGTTTGGTGTTAGCGGCTGGAGGATAAAAATTGAGCACAAGCTGTGTGGGTAGCGGAAAATACCTATTAATCCTGCGCTAAAACCGGGCATCGGCTATGGTTATTGCGGCACCCGCCGATTATAATCGCGCCGTTTTATCCGGCCGTCGAAAACCTCTCTCAAATCAAACTCTTGTGCATGCTTAATGCCCTGGTTAGTACTGGGAAAGGTCGCGGCTACTACAGGTTTAACACCCGTGCGTCGTCATAGTGTTGAACAAACTACCCATAGGTACAGGTTGTCGCCCCAAAGGGTGTACGGGTTCCCGCCAGGATGTAATCCGTTCTACTCGGCTGGCTATGACAACAGCAAAACGCCTTGGGTTTCCCCGCGGTCTGGTATCTACCAGGCCATCATCCACCGAACGACTAGGCAGAGACGTATGATAAAGATTCGTCGAGGGTTGGATTTGCCCATTAACGGCAAACCCAATCAATCTATTGAGGATGGTCCTCAGGTTCGCCAGGTAGCTCTCATTGGGTTCGATTACCACGGTATGAAACCCACCATGGCAGTGAAAGTGGGCGACAAAGTCAAACTGGGGCAGGAGCTGTTTTCTGACAAGAAAATTGCCGGTGTTGTCTACACCGCGCCTGCGTCAGGTACTGTGTCCGCCATTAACCGCGGTGACCAGCGTGTATTCCACTCTATCGTGATAGATGTCGAAGGTGACGACGCGGTAGAGTTCAGCAAATACGCCGCTGCTGATCTGGCCGGCTTAAGTGCCGAGCAGGTGCAACAAAACTTGCTGCAATCCGGCTTGTGGACGGCGTTCCGCACCCGCCCATACAGCAAGGCACCGGCACCGGGCAGCAAGCCCAGAGCTATTTTTGTTCAGGCTATAGATACCAACCCCCTGGCAGCCGATCCTGCAGTCATTATCGCTGCCAAGGCCGATGCCTTTGCCAATGGCTTGACTCTGCTGGCCCGTTTGACTGAAGGCAAGGTGTTTGTCTGCCAGGCTCCCAATGCCAGCTTGCCGAAAGGCCAGGGCGCCAATATCGCCTACGAGAGCTTTGCCGGTGTACACCCTGCAGGCAATCCGGGTACTCACATTCACTTCCTCAGCCCTGTCAATGCACACAAAACTGTGTGGACCATTGGCTATCAGGATGTGATTGCCATGGGCGAGCTTTTCACCAGCGGTCGTTTGAACGTTGAGCGTGTGGTTGCCCTGGCTGGTCCACAGGTTGAGCGTCCTCGCCTGGTGCGCACCCGTGTTGGTGCCAACTTGGATGAGCTGACCCAGGGCCAATTAAAAGCCGGCGAAAACCGCGTGATTTCCGGTTCTGTGTTCGGCGGTCGCCGCTCTTTCGGCAACCTTAACTTCCTCGGTCGCTTCCACACCCAAATCAGTGTGTTGCTGGAAGGCCGCGAGCGCGAAATGTTCCACTACTTGCGCGCCGGCACCAACAAGTTCTCGGTAATGGGCATTTACCTGTCCAAACTGTTCCCATCAAAAACCTTCGACTTCACCACCTCCACCAACGGCTCCGAGCGCGCCATGGTGCCGGTTGGTTCCTACGAGAAGGTAATGCCTCTGGATATCCTTCCCACCCAGCTGCTGCGTTCGCTGATTGTGGGCGATACCGAAATGGCCCAAAAACTGGGTTGCCTGGAATTGGACGAAGAAGATTTGGCGCTGTGCACCTTTGTGTGCCCCGGCAAATACGAATACGGCCCGATCCTGCGCAATAACCTTACCCGTATCGAAAATGAGGGCTAATTGATGAGTCTGAGAAGCTTACTCGACAGCATGGAGCCGCATTTCCATAAGGGCGGCAAATACGAAAAGTGGTATTCCCTCTACGAGGCGATTGATACTGTTTTTTACAAACCGGCAGATGTCACCAAGTCTACTTCCCATGTGCGCGATGGTATCGACCTGAAGCGCATGATGATCACTGTATGGCTGTGTGCCTTCCCGGCAATGTTCTTCGGTATGTACAACGTTGGTTTGCAAGCCAATACCATTCTGCTCGACCCGGCCTATGCCCTGAATGATTGGCAAGGCGTGTTGGCCAGCTGGTTTGCCGGCAACAACCCGGAAAGCCTGTGGGACAACTTTGTAGTGGGTGCTGCCTACTTCCTGCCCATTTACGCTGTGGTATTTATTGTCGGCGGTTTTTGGGAAGTGTTGTTTGCCTCCATCCGCGGCCACGAAGTGAACGAAGGTTTCTTCGTAACTTCTATCCTGTTTGCCTTGACCTGCCCACCTGATCTGCCCCTGTGGCAAGCAGCCCTGGGTATTAGCTTTGGTGTGGTCATCGGCAAGGAAGTGTTTGGCGGTACTGGTAAAAACTTCCTTAACCCGGCACTCACTGGCCGCGCTTTCCTGTTCTTTGCTTATCCCGCCGAAATGTCGGGTGATGCCGTGTGGACTGCTGTGGATGGCTACGCTGCTGCCACGACTTTGTCCATTGCCGCGCAGGAAGGTATGAGCGCTGTTGCTGGCCACTTGAGCTGGATGGATGCTTTCCTTGGTTTTGAGCAGGGCTCAATCGGTGAAACATCTACCCTGGCACTGTTGATTGGCGGCCTGGTTCTGATGGCAATGGGTATTGCCTCTACCCGTATTGTGCTGGGAGTATTGTTGGGCACTGTGGTGACCACCCTGGTGTACAACTGGGCGGGTGCCGATAGCAGCAACCCCATGTTCCAAATGCCTTTCTGGTGGCACTTTGTGGTAGGCGGTTTTGCCTTCGGTTTGTTCTTTATGGCGACCGATCCCGTATCAGCGTCTATGACCAATACCGGTAAGTGGTGGTTTGGTGCCTTGATCGGCTTTATGGTGATCACCATTCGCGTGGTTAACCCGGCTTATCCCGAAGGCATGATGTTGGCAATCCTGTTTGCCAACATGTTTGCGCCCACCATCGACTACTTCGTCATGCAATCCAATATCAAGAGGAGACTGGCGCGTGGCTAATCAACAAACAGCTAAGTACACCATCACAGTCACACTCATCATGTGTCTGGTGGCTTCTATTTTGGTTGCTGGTTCTGCGGTGCTGTTGCGCCCCTACCAAACAGCCAACAAAGCGCTCGATTTTAAGCGTAACGTGTTGACCATCGCGGGTATTTACGACCCCAAGAAAAGCGTTGAGGAACAGTTCGCTCAAATCGAAGTGAAATTAGTGGATTTGGAAACCGGCCGTTTCAGCGATGCCGTTGCTGATTTGGATAAGTTTGACCAAACCGCATCATCCAAAAAGCCGGATCTGTCTGCCAAGCTTGCAGCAGAAGATGACATTGCCAAAATTATTCGCCGCGAAAAATACGCCAAAGTATTTTTAGTGAAAGAAGGCGATGCCCTGGCAAAAATCATCCTGCCGGTGCGCGGCTATGGCCTTTGGTCCACCATGTCTGGCTTTGTCGCCTTGGATAAAGACCTGAACACTGTATTGGGCTTTGGTTTCTACGATCAAAAAGAAACCCCCGGCCTG
>CAMLRI010000296.1 GCA_946482385.1 uncultured Cellvibrio sp. | reverse complement strand
AATGACAATCAACATAAAGATTATCCGCTATGAAAATTTGCAACCGACTTTTAGGGGCAGCCCCTTACCTGCTGCTGGCCAGCCTGTTAAGCCTCACCGCCTGTAGCAACCTGCCAGCACCCAGCGAAGCCGATACCAACCCTGAACCCCAAGTCCAGGATAAGCCTGCCAGCGCCAACACCCCCAAGCCCGCCAAAAAAACAACCCCTGAAGAGCCAAACCTGTGGCTTGATTTGGTTAAAGGCTATGGCCTGCCCCAGGTGAGCGATGATCAGGTGCGCAACCACCTGCGCTGGTATGGCAATAACCAGCGTTACATCGACCGCATGGTCGAGCAGAGCCAGCCCTTCATTTATTACGTAAAAACCGAATTGGCCGCCAATGGCCTGCCACTGGAACTGGCGCTCTTACCAATTGTAGAAAGTGCCTACGACCCACTCGCCAACTCCCCCAGCAAAGCCGCGGGTATATGGCAATTTATGCCCCATACCGGGCGCAACTTTGGCTTACAGCAAAATGCCTGGTACGACGGCCGCCGCGACCTGATCGCTTCCACCGATGCTGCCGTCCGCTACCTCAGCCGCCTGCACAAAATGTTTGATGGCGACTGGCTATTGGCCATCGCAGCCTATAACGCTGGTGAAGGCACAGTGTCCCGCGCCATTAAGCGGAATCGCGCCCAGGGTAAAAAAGCCGACTTCTGGTCGCTGCCCCTGTCGCAACAAACCCAATCCTATGTGCCACAACTGCTGGCACTGTCTAAAGTGATTGCCAACCCATCCAAATACGATTTAAGTTTGCAACCCCTGCCCAACAGCCCCTACTTCACCCGGGTTAACCTCAGCCAACCCGTTGACATGGCAGAAGCCGCACGCAAGGCCAATGTAGCCCCCAGTGAACTGCGCCGTTTAAATGCCGGGCATATCAAATGGGTTACTGTGGCACCCAATAGCCGCGAGTTGCTGGTACCCATTGCCGATGCAACAGCCGTTACCCTGGCCCTGAATAGCCTACCCAAACTCGGCCCCATCAAAACCGAAGGCAATTACCGTGTTAAATCCGGCGATACCCTGGGCGCCCTGGCGCGCCGCTTTGGCACCAGTGTCGCCGCCATCCAGCAAGCCAACCGTTTAAAAGGCCATCATTTACGTATTGGCCAGGAGCTGGCGATTCCCGGCCAAGCCACCTGGGTATCCCCCCATGCGGCGGAGCTGGAAAAAAATCTAGCGCAACAAACAGCCCAAACCAGTGTGACCCGCTATTACACCGTTAAATCTGGCGACAATGCCTGGAACATTGCCCGCTCGCACAAAATTAGCGTGGCGCAATTGCTCAAGTGGAATAAATTAAGCAACGCCAGCAAGCTGAAACCCGGACAAAAACTGATTGTGGCCGAACAGCGGCTACAAAAAGACAAAGATGGGAAAATTACTTATAAAATCCAACCGGGCGACACGCTTTACACCATCGCCAGCCGTTTTGATGTCAGCCAGCAAGATTTGCTCAGCTGGAATAAAGTAAAAGACGAAACCTACATACACCCGGGCCAGGAATTAATTATCCACAGCGCCAAAAGCAATTAAACCTACAAATCAGCTACAACAAAAAGCCCTCCTTGCGAGGGCTTTTTGTTGTGCGCGATCAGCTGGAGCCAATCACAACTTGGGAATAGCCGCCAACAATTGTTTGGTGTACGCCTGCTGGGGAGCACGGAATAATGTTTCGGTTTCTCCCAGCTCCACCAGTTTGCCTTTTTGCATCACCATGACCCGATCACACAGGTAGCGCACTACCGACATATCGTGGGAAATAAACAGCATGGTGAGATTGCGCTTCTGTGTCAGTTCCAGCAATAGTGCCAGTATTTGTGCGCGTATAGTTACATCCAGCGCCGACACAGGCTCATCGGCAATAATCAAACGCGGGCGCGGTGCCAGGGCGCGGGCAATGGCAATGCGCTGACGCTGGCCACCGGAAAATTCGTGCGGATATTTGCGGATAAAACGGCGATCCAAGCCCACGTCATCCATTAGCTGATTCACTTGCTCCAGCAAAGTGTTTTTATCCGCAATGCCATGTAACAACAGCGGCTCTGCCAGGGTATCAAACACCGTCATACGCGGATTTAACGAGGCGTAAGGATCCTGAAAAATCATTTGAATTTGCGCGCGCTGGGCTTTTAATGCCTGAGGCTCCAACGCCAACAAATTCTTGCCGGCAAACAACACCTCGCCAGAATTGGGTTCCAACAAACGAATAATGCTGCGCCCCAGGGTGGATTTTCCCGAACCAGATTCACCCACTACCCCCAGAATTTCGCCAGGTTGTAACTCGATGCTTATATCGTCCACCGCGGTAACCTGCCCCAGCATGCGCTTGATGAAAACGCCACCCCATTGAGCAAACCGGGTGTTGAGGTGTTTAACCTGCAACAAGGCGGGCTGGTCAAGCCGCGCCGCACTGGGGCAGGGTTTGGCCGTGGTAAGCACTGCAGCCAGTAACCTGCGCGTGTATTCCTGTTGCGGCGACTGGAACAGCACCTGGGTTGCACCCTGCTCCACCATGCGGCCCTTTTCCATTACCAAAATGTGATCGGCCATTTGTGCTGCCACACCCAAATCGTGGGTAATAAAAATTACCGCCAAATTACGGGTGCGCTGTAAATCTTTAATCAACGCCAAAATTTGCGCTTGTACTGTTACATCCAGTGCGGTGGTTGGCTCATCGGCAATCAATAATTCCGGTTCACTCAGTAGCGCCATGGCAATCATGACCCGTTGGCGCATACCACCGGAAAATTGGTGCGGATAATCGTCTATGCGTTTGGCGGCATCGCGGATACCCACCTCATCCAATGCCGCTATGGCTTTAGTGCGCGCTTCCGCCTTGCTGATATCGCGGTGCTGATGCAACACTTCCGTCAACTGGTCAGCTATGCGCATATAGGGGTTGAGGCAGGTCATGGGGTCTTGAAAGATCATGGCAATTTTATTGCCGCGCACAAGGCGCAATTGCGCCTCATCCATGCGCAACAAATCTTCGCCCTTAAATAAGGCGCGCCCCTGCTCGATTTTGCCAGGCGGCATGGGGATAAGGCCAAGCAAGCTATAGCAGGCAACAGATTTACCCGAACCCGATTCACCCACAATACCCAGCACTTCACCGGCCTTGAGCGTAAAGTTTAAATCCTCCACGGCAACCGTTTGGCCGTCGCGGGTGTTAAACACTACGCGCAAATGTTCAACCTGCAATAATGTTTGTTCGCTCATGGCATTAATCCTTGGAGGCGCGGGGGTCGAGCGCATCGCGCAAACCATCGCCGAGGAAATTCAGGGCAAAAAGGGTGATAGTCAACACCAGGCCTGGGAAGATCAACAACCAGGGATACTCCTCCATGGTTTCTACGCCGCCGGAAATTAACGAACCCCAGGAGCTGGCAGGCGGCTGTATACCCAAGCCGAGAAAACTTAAAAAAGATTCCAGCAAAATAACGCCGGGAATAGTGAGTGTGGTGTAAACGATAATTGGCCCGAGAACATTGGGAATCAGATGGCGCACAATAATTTGCCAGGGTGACAAGCCCATAGCCACTGCTGCCTCAATAAATTCCTGGCGTTTAATTGTCAGCACCTGGCCGCGCACTATGCGCGCCATGGTCAGCCATTCCACCGCGCCAATGGCCAAAAACAGCAATAACATGCTGCTGCCAAAAATTACCGTTAGCAAAATAATAAAAATGGTAAAGGGCAAGGCATAGAGCACATCCACAATGCGCATCATCACTGCATCAACCCTGCCGCCTAAAAAGCCTGCGGTGGCTCCCCAGAGCACGCCGATGGTTAAGGCCACTGCCGTGGCGATAAAACCCACCATCAAGGAAATACGGCTGCCATACATAATGCGTGTCAGCTGGTCGCGGCCCAACACATCGGT
>CAMLRI010000295.1 GCA_946482385.1 uncultured Cellvibrio sp. | reverse complement strand
TTATCCTCGGCCGCCAGTGCCCCCATGGTGGCATAGCCATCAATAATTTCCGGGAGAATAGGCGCTTCTGCGGTACCGACTACCGCTACACGGCACTTGCCGGCGCGAACATCTTCGGCGGCGGCGCGCAGGTTATAAAGGAAGGAGGCACAGGCACCAGTGATAGCCCCGGTGTGGCCCACGCTACCCAGAATATAGGCATTTACAAAATCCGCCGGCATGGTATTCAGGCCCAGCGGACACTGCTTGGTACTTACCCGCCCGCCGCGCAAACGCGCCTGCAACAGACCACCAAAACCATGCTCGTCGACCTGGCTCATCACATTGCTGGCATAAACGCCGATTTCATCCGGCTTAACCGCGCCCATCACCGACTGCCACTCAATACCCATAGACCGCACAGCATCCGAGGCGCCAATTACCGCCAACTGCAGGGCTCGGGGATGAAAGTGGGAATTGTATAAAGCGCCGGGATTAAAACCGCGCGGCAACTGCCCTGCCGACTTCACCGGCAACTCGCGATAGCTGTCGAACTTAACTTCGACACCACCCGGTATGGAGACTCGCACCCTATCCCCTTCCAGCTCCTCCAACTGCCAATCGGCAGGTACAGGCTCCGGCAAGTCGCGGCGGCGCAGCTCAAATCGCGTTGGCTCAGCGCCACCCAACACTGCCGTTTTCTGCCAAAAAGCAGCATCTACATCAAAAAAAGTTTTCTCAATGCGGCGAATCAGGGTGCCATCGAGAATTTGCGCACCAAATACCTGCTCGATCTCAGCCAGGCTGTAGCTGCGATCACTGCTGTCGCGGTAATGACCCTCATCAAAGTGCAGTAGGCCCATCATCACCGCCAGCCCAGCCAGGGTTTCCTGGCGCTCGGCACTGGGCAGGCTTTCAATCACCATGCGGCGATAGGCGTGATGACCAGAACTGCGCCCCGCCGCACTAAAACCACCAAAACCAACAATAACGGGCAAACGCGCCCTGGGCGAACCGGACATAAATCTCTCCCAATCCAGTATGACAAGCTGATGAATGGGCGAGAGTTTATGATTATCCCCATCAAATTTCTTTGTTAATTCAGCCATTTTTAATGGTAAATTGGCCAAAAACTCCTGCCAGCCAACCTATGACCAACCAAGAAACCATCCAGATAGGCTTTCTCCTTTGTGAGCGAATGCTGGCCACCAGCAGCACCCTGCCGATGGAGATGCTGCTCGCTGCCGATAGCGCCGCACAAACCATGCACCCCATCACAACGCGCCCACTTCTGCGCATATCCACCATCAGTTACACACAGATGCCCATCACTACCCGCACCGGATTGCGCTGGCAGGCGGATTACGGCATTGACCATGAACACACCTGGGATTTGATTTATATACCCGGGCTATGGCGCAATCCTCGCCCCATAGTGAAACAGCACCCGGAAATATTGGCGTGGCTAAGGCAGCAGTACCACAATGGCGCCACTATCAGCGCCGTGGGAACTGGCTGCTGCTTTTTGGCCGAAGCCGGCCTGCTCGATGACAAGGCTGCCACCACCCACTGGCACTATTTTGATCAATTTCATAAGGACTACCCCAGGGTGCAACTCAAGCGCCAGCACTTTATTACCCAGGCCGGCAATCTCTACTGCGCCGCCAGCGTCAACTCCCTGGCCGATTTAACCGTGCACTTTATCCAGCGTTTTTTTGGCAAAGCCATTGCCAGCCATGTGGAGCGCCACTTCTCCCACGAGATCCGCAAATCCTATGAGAGCAGCGGCTACTTTGAAAAAGCCGATAACCCCCACCCGGACGAGGACATCACCCAAATACAGATCTGGCTACAGGATAACTACCAGCGCAACATCAAACTGCCCCAACTGGCCGACCGCTTTGGCATGAGCCTGCGCACCCTCAACCGCCGCTTTAAGGCCGCACTGGGCAAAACCCCGGTGGCATTTTTACAGGAGATCCGCATTAATACAGCGCGCGACCTGTTAAAAACCAGCAACCTATCCCTCAGCGAAATTGCTGACAAAGTTGGCTATCAGGATGCCAGCTACCTCAGCCAATTATTTAAGAAGCACCTGGCTACCTCGCCACAGGAATATCGCAAAACCGTGCGCGGGAAATTATTCAGCGCCGAATAAAAAACTCTCGTGCACAAACAAAAAGCCCCGCAACCTGGGCGGGGCTTTGGGGTTGGCCGCGCGATTAGGCGGCGTTTGAGGCTGTGGATGACTGCACAGTTTCCAGACGATCGCGCACCGATTGGGTGGCGATGGGGATAGTGCGCGGCTTCATGGATTCCGGAATAATTTTTTGCAAATCTATATGCAGCAAACCATTTTCATAATGCGCCGACAGCACTTGCACATGGTCTGCCAACTGGAAGCGCCGCTCAAAACCGCGCGCCGCTATACCCTGATGCAAATAAGTGCGCTCTTGCTGCTCGGGTTGCTTATTGGCAGACACAACCAAGTGATTTTGATTTACTTCAATCTGTAACTCTGCTTGGGAGAAACCGGCAACCGCCATCGTAATGCGATACTTATCTTCACCGGTCAGTTCAATGTTGTAAGGTGGATAGCTGGGCTGGTTTTGCTCGGCACGGGAAAGGTTATCAAGAATATTGGCCATACGATCAAAGCCAATAGCAGAGCGGTACAATGGGGAAAAATCAAAATTGCGCATTACTATATCCTCACATCAGAGCAATATAAAAAGTGTGGCCTATCAATCGATCAAGCCGCCTGAAAACGCGACCCTCTTATGAGCCATCGCGCTTTACTGATGTAAGGATGGGAAAAAGCTTTTCAAGGTGGGCATATAAAATTTTTACTGGTGCAAAATTTCGCGCAAAGCATCATCCAGCTGCGGATAAGCAAACTCAAAGCCCGCCTGCAATAAACGCTGAGGACTCACCCGCTGACTGGCCAGCAACAACACGCTGGCCATTTCACCAAACAGCAAACGCAACAAAAAGGCTGGCATAGGCACAAATGCTGGCCGCCGCAACCGACTCGCCAAGAGGCGGGTGAAATCGCGATTAGTGCACGCCCCAGGAGCCACCGCATTAACAGGCCCACTCAACAAAGGATCATCCAATAACCGCAAAATGATCTGCAGCAGATCCTGCCGGTGAATCCATGACATAAAATGATTACCGCTCGCCATCACCCCACCCAACCCCAGGCGAAAAGCAGGCAGCATTTGCGCCAATGCACCGCCGCCAGCATCCAATACTATGCCAGTGCGCAGCAGGCATACACGGGTACCAAACTCGGCAAAAGCCTGGGCGGCCTCCTCCCAATCAGCGCACAAACGGGCTGCAAAATCATCGCCTGACGGCATGCTTTCATCTAACACCCGATCACCACAACTACCATAAACCCCCACAGCACTGCCGTTAACCAATACCTGGGGGAATTGTTGCCGCTCGCGGCACCAGGAGAGCAAGGCATAGGTGAGCTCTATACGGCTATCGCGCAAGGCTTGCTTAACCCGGGGATTCCAGCGGGATTCCACCATAGGCTTGCCCGCCAAGTTAATTACGGCAAACCACTGCAAGTCAGGCAGATCCCCCAAACGGGAAACAACACCAACCCGCGAACCAAATAAGGCCTTGGCCACAGCTGGCCTGCGCGTTAACAACCAAAGTTTGCAACCTCTGACCAAAAGCGCCTCACACAAAGGCTGGCCGATAAAACCTGTGGCGCCTGTGATCAGAACATTCGCCGGCGCCGCTAAAGGTGAAGATACATCCATAGGTCTACTCCAACGTCATTTACAAGGGCTATCACCCAAGCGACAACCATGCATTCAACCAACAGTCGCCCCCTCATCAACAGTCAACTATAGAACCAAATGAGTGCAAGATGGCTCAACTTGGTGCCTTTATATTTGGGTATGACTCTTAATATCTGAAAAATGGCTACAGATACCCTTTTGCGGCGGGACGAGGATGAAGGAG
>CAMLRI010000294.1 GCA_946482385.1 uncultured Cellvibrio sp. | reverse complement strand
CCGAGGGAGGCATGGATGCCGACCTCGAGCCTACAGGGACGTATTCACGGCGTGGCCTGCAAGAAATACTATTCTTTCCTGGCACCCATCATTAATTGCCTACTTCTTTAGTGGTAGCCATCACCAAAAACCTAACCACCAAGGGTCATAGCGGTAAATATGCGCTAACCCTAGACTCAGCATGAATCCTACTTTTTCCCAAGGAGTCTTGCATGGTCTCGCGCGAGTACAAAGCCTGGTCGGTTGTCACTGCCAGCACCTTTGCTTTCACCCTCTGTTTTATGATCTGGATGATGTTTGCTGTTATCGGCATTCCCATCAAGGAAATGCTCAGCCTCAGTGAAACCCAATTCGGTTTGTTAATCGCCATGCCGGTATTAACCGGCTCGCTGATCCGCCTGCCCATGGGTATGTGGACAGATAAGTTCGGCGGCCGCGTGGTATTTTTTATATTGATGCTCTCCACCGTGATTCCCATTTGGTTAATTTCCGTCGCCACCGAGTATTGGCATTTTCTGGTGCTGAGTTTATTTGTCGGCACCGCGGGCGGCTCATTTACTGTAGGCATAGCCTATTGCGCGCGCTGGTTTGGCAAAGAGCGCCAGGGCCTGGCCATGGGAATTTTTGGTGCGGGCAACACAGGTGCAGCCATTACCAAATTGGTGGCGCCCTTAATTGTGGTCGCCTACGGTTGGACCATGGTGCCCAAAGTCTATGCGGTGCTGATGTTATTAACCGCTATAGGTTTTTGGTTTTTTACTTACACAGACCCCAGCCACCGCGTGGCATCATCGGTAACCCTTAAACAACAGCTGGCCGTATTAAAAGACCCGCGTGTATGGCGCTACAGCCAATACTATTCCATTGTATTTGGCGGTTATGTGGCGCTCGCGCTCTGGATGACCAAATACTACATTGGCGAATACGGTTTTAGTTTAACCACGGCGGCATTTCTGGCGGCGGCATTCAGTTTGCCGGGGGGAATTCTGCGCGCCCTGGGCGGTTATTTTTCCGACCGCTTCGGTGCCCACACTGTTACCTGGTGGGTACTCTGGGTGGCCTTGGTGTGTTTATTTTTTCTCTCCTACCCCAAAACCGAATTTATTATCCACACCATTAACGGCCCCAGTTCATTTCACCTGGGGTTAAATTCAACCCTGTTCACTGTGTTGATGTTTACCATGGGTGTCGCCTTTGCCATAGGTAAAGCCTCGGTGTTCAAATATATTTCCGATGATTACCCGCAGCAAATCGGCGTTATTTCCGGCGTGGTGGGTTTGGCCGGTGGCCTGGGCGGGTTTATTTTGCCGATTCTGTTTGGCGCCCTGCTGGATTTTACCGGCGTGCGCACCTCGGCCTTTATGCTGTTGTTTGGCATAGTCTGGGTATCGCTGATGTGGATGTACTTTACCGAAGTTCGCCCTGTTTACGCCGAGCGTGAAAGTGTGCGCCAATTGGTGTCGGATAACGGCGGCTTTTGACACATATCAAGCAGCCCTTGCGCTAAAGGATTTAGCCTGTCATCCACTGAAAAAACCAGGGGGCGATATGGCTGACAAAAATTCCGGGTTGCCGTTAATTTATTCCTGCTCTGGCTGCTCCAATGTGGCGCAGCTGGCCAACGATCTGGCGGTGGTGATGGATCGCGAAGGCCATGGGCAAATGTCGTGCATTGCGGGAGTGGGCGGGCAGGTAAAAAGCCTGGTGAAAATTGCCAAATCTGGGCGGCCTATATTGGCGGTGGATGGTTGCCCGATTGCCTGCGTGAAAAAAACCTTGGCGCTCCACCAGGTGGAGCCGCGCTGGCATTTGGTGGTGACCGATTTGGGTATCCAAAAACAGGATCACCAAAACGGCACCGCTAGCGATATGCACAAGCTGCTCAAAAAAGCCCATCAATTATTGGAAACGGCCGATCAAGCTGCATCAGCCCCTCATCCAGCCGCCGCGCAACCCCTACCCCCAAAGTGATAGCCAGGCCACCCCCTCTGCGCCCGGGGTTGTGCTGGCCCTTGCAGTAAACTGTAAACAGCCGAGCTTGCCCGCCTAACATCATGGTGATCAGGGTGCCAAGCCACTGGGTTTGCCGGGAAACGGGCAGGCCTCCCGATTTGGAAAGGCGTAACCATTTATGATGCAAGGCATTCCCCTGATTCCCCTCGCCGAGCTGACGGATAGCTTCGCGCGCCGCTTTACTTATTTGCGTTTATCGCTCACGGAAAAATGCAATTTCCGTTGCACTTATTGCTTGCCCAATGGCAGTGAATGTTTTTCCACCCAGCAGGATTTAACCCTGGCGGAAATTCGCCGGCTGGTGGCTGCCTTTGCCCAGCTGGGCACCCGCAAGGTGCGCCTTACCGGCGGCGAGCCGAGTTTGCGCCGCGACCTGTGCGAGATTATCCACAGCATTAAACAAATTGATGGCATTGAATCTGTGGCCTTAACCACCAATGGTTTTCGCCTGGAGCAGGATGTGGCCGAGTGGCGCGCCGCCGGTTTGGATGCGCTGAATGTGAGTGTGGATAGTTTGCGGCCGGAGAATTTTCAGTTAATTACGGGCAGCGGCAAATTGCCTGGCATTTTGCGCGGCCTGGATAGGGCGCAGCAATTGGGCTTTCGCCAGTTAAAGATTAATAGCGTGTTGTTGCGCGATTTAAACCATCGCGAACTGGATGATTTTTTAGCTTTTGTACGCGAACGCGACCTGTGTGTGCGTTTTATCGAGCTGATGCGCACGGGCGATAACGCCGACTATTTTTCGGCCCATCACCTCAGTGGCCAGCTGATCCAACAGCAGTTGTTGGATCAGGGGTGGACGCAACAGGTGCGCGGTCGCCACGCTGGCCCCGCGCAAGAATTTATGCACCCGGATTACGCTGGCCGCATAGGTTTGATCATGCCTTACAGTCAGGATTTTTGTAGCAGCTGCAATCGCCTGCGGGTATCCAGCCAGGGCGATTTGTATTTGTGCCTGTTTGCCGGGCAGCACCAATCCCTGCGGCATTTTTTGCAAGACGATGACCCCCAACCGCTGATGCAATTTTTAACCTCTGCCCTGCAACACAAAGCCTCCGGCCATGAGTTGCAGCAGGGCGTTACCGGATCAACCCGGCATTTGGCGATGATTGGGGGATAAATTTCACAGGCTCAAGGAAAGAATAGCGTCTCACTCAGACCACGCCGTGAATACATTCATGTAGGCTCGAGGTCGGCATCCATGCCTCTCTCGGCTCTGAGTGAGACGCTATTCTTTCCTGCTAACTTTGTAGTAAATCAAGAAAAAATTGATGATGAGGTTATTATGGCGCATACCAAAGATCAGGAATTTTTACCGCTGAATATTGCCGTGCTCACGGTGTCGGATACGCGCAGTTTCGCGAACGACACCTCGGGCGATACCCTGGTGGATCGCCTGCAAACCGAGCGCCACCACCTGGCCGCCCGCGCCCTGGTAAAAGACGACATCTACCAAATGCGCGCCATTTGCTCGCAATGGATTGCCGATGAACAAATACAGGTGATTTTAATTACCGGCGGCACAGGTTTTACCGGGCGCGATTCCACCCCCGAAGCCCTGCAGCCCTTATTCGATAAACAGGTCGATGGTTTCGGCGAATTGTTTCGCCAAATTTCTTACCGCCATATAGGCACATCCACCATCCAATCCCGCGCCATCGCTGGTTTGGCCAACAACACCCTGATCTTCTGCCTGCCAGGTTCCACCAGCGCCTGCCGCACCGCCTGGGATGAAATTATTAAATACCAACTGGATGCCACCCAAGGCCCCTGCAATTTTGTGCCGCATTTGAAAAAAGTAGCGCGGGAATTGTGTGGAACCCGGGGCTGATGTTTGCATTGCCCGCTACAAAATAAACCTATCCAGCATCACCACATCCACTATTTCCCCTGCGGCAATTGGGCCGCGCTCCTGCTCCAGGCGCATTAGGCAATTGGCGTTGGCGAGGCTGCGC
>CAMLRI010000293.1 GCA_946482385.1 uncultured Cellvibrio sp. | reverse complement strand
CTCATGGCCCGTAAAACCACGAGTGGTGATAGGCCTGTTAGCCAAGCGATAGCGAGCTGTATCCTCCTGCCAATTTTTAATGGCTCCAGCGGTAACTACCTTACGCTCCATTCCCCATGGGTCGAAGTAACCAACTTGTTCTACTGCACCAATTTCATCGGTGATTAAACTGATACTGCCGAGGTGATCCTTAATAAAATAACGCTGTGCCCCCCCCGTGATTACACCTACGGCATTCAAGGTTTGGGTGATTAAGCCAACACCGGCAATACCACGCTTCCACTCAATGGTGCCATCCGGGTAGTGCACTTTTTCCACCGAACCTATGTATAGCGTGGTTGTTACCTGATTGCCCGCCGCAGTATCTACCCGCTTATAACGGGCGCGCATAGGGTCGTACGCGAATTGGGTTTTATGAGATCCAAAACTAATTTGTGTAGGTAAATCATCGCGCGTATAGCTCAGCACACGCCCGCGACCATCATCAATTAAGTTACCATTATTATCGTAGCGGTAGTGATAATCACTGACATTACATGCAGCATGAGGGCCGGCGTTCAAAGAGGCTCCACACTCACTGCCATACAAATACGACTGACCATTCTTGCTGCGGATATTATCAATTGCATCATAGGTAACCGACTCTGATGCAGACAAATCCCCTGATGCTGTCCAGGTATTTAAACGATTAAGGTTATCGTAGCCAAATACCTCATAAATATTGCGAGATACAGAGCCACCGGCAGTACCGCGTTCATGGCGCGAACTTAAATTCCCTACTTCATCCCATTGCATTTCTATATCTTGCAATAGCGATAACGGGTACGCGCGTGTTGCTTTTAAGTTTTTGGCTAAGCCGGTTTCTGGTTCATAGTTGGCAGCTTGAGTGACGCCATTGCCGTAAACAGCATTAGTGACATTACCACGCGCATTTAACTCCTGAATTGTGTAATAGGCTTGCTGCGCTCCATTGTAACCAACCGCATCGACCACCTTATGCAAGTAGCCCTGTGCGTTGTAAACATGCTGCACACCATTAGTTTCAAAGCTGTTGGTTTCACGCGCCGCATCAAACTGCTGAAAAACACGATTAAATTGATCGTAGGTTATTTTTTCGTGATGCGTAGTTAGCGCCGCCAAATGCCCATAAAAACTGGTTTCTTTAGTGCTAACCCGCCCACGGCTATCGTATTTAAATCGCTGGCGAAACTCTGGAGCACCCAAAGGGGTCGTGTATACACTCTCCAGTTGCCCCAAGCCATTATGGGCCGTGTCATAAACCCAATAGGTGGCAAACATAACTGACGTAGCATCACAACTGGAGCCATTGGGCCTTTCGATTCTATTTACCATTCGCCCACGAATATCGTAAGCCATGGTAATCAACTGGTTTTTGCCATCGCGCTGGCAAACCAACTCATTAAAGCGGTTATAACGATAAGCCCAATCACCCTTATCGGGATCGCTCATGCTGACCTTGCGGTCGCGCAAGTCATAGCCAATAGTCGTGGTATTTTGCGCCGGATCTTTCATTTCACGCATATTGCCACGTGCATCATAGGCAAAGCGGGTAATGCCGCTGTTGGGATCAACAACCTCAATTACCTGCCCTATAAGGTCACGTTTTTCTACACGCATCTGCCCCTTGGGGTTGGTAATAGTTACGCTAAGGCCATCGTATGCCGTAACCGTAGTGGCATAACCATTTTTATAAGGTGCTGTCGTTTTCGTAACCCGCCCGAGAATATCGTACTCATAAGAAGTCCAATAGCGCTCGGATGTATTACTGGCATAAGGGGCGCTAGTGCGCACCACCTGCCCCTGTTTATCGTATTCAGTATCAACCAGGCTCCAACTGTCGCCCTGGAACCCCAACTTGCCAGCACGGCGCACACGCCCCAATAAATCCAGGCACTGGATTTCCATAGCGCCACCTGCCATACGGGAGACAGACCATGCCTTGCCATCACTGGGACAAATACCATAGCTATCTGCACCCACCCCCATTTGGGTTTCTACAAATTCACCCGTAGCTGCCGCTTTAAAATAGGGGGTACCAAACGAACTAGTAGCAGTTTTATGGGTTACAAATGCGGTTGGGCTGTAGTACTGCCGGTGTTGAGTTGGTGTACCGTATTTATCCCGACTAACCACTTCTGTTGCCAAGTATTTAATCGACACATTGGCATTACCATTGGTGAAAAACTCATAGGTTTTATCAACATAACGCCCCAGGGAATCATATTCGACCTCTGCCTGTCGGGTTTGCCCATCGGCCGTTGTAGTGGAAGCTATTCGATTACCCATGCTATAGCTATGGATAGTGGATACTGTATATTCGGGGTTATCTGGCTCCACTGTTTCGGTTTTTAGTAAACCGATTTCTGCACCTGACTGATAATAATCAAACGACGATGTACGAGTAATAGTGCCATAGCGGTTATCTGTTGCTGTAGCGGTAAGCCGCTGCAATCGCCCCTGCTGCATACTCCAGGTAGCGCCACCGTACTCATATATATTGGTTGTGATTTTGCTAATAGGCTCAACATCTAAATCGCTGGTTATATTAGAAACAGACTGTAGTAAATTGCCTTTGTTGTCATAGCGGTTAGTAGCCACCCCCTCTTTTATTAATGCCCCTTGTAAATATCCAGAACCAGATAACGCATATTCACTTGTAGTTTCTTTACTTAAAAATACCGCAAGAGCCCCCAAGGCCGCAGTCCCTTGAGATTCAATAATCTGCCGATAATTTTCCACGCACGAACTATTCGCAATACCATTTATATAACAGTTAATTAATCCCCACTGATTAACTGATTCACTCAGTTTTTTTCCATACTCCGTATAAGTTTGCGATTTATGTAACCGACCGATATAAGGCCAATCCTGTCGATATGCATTACGCACCCGAACACCGGTCTCTCGATCCACAATGGTGAATGCACCAAATCCTAAAAAGCCGCGCCCAGCCGCCTGGGTTCTAGCTTGCTCATAAAAATAAGCCTTTTGTGTAATAGAGAATGGATTATTTGACAAAGGCGAACTCTGAGCGGTACTGGCAACCACAAAGGTAGTACCTACCGCAGAAGAAACAGGGGCGCCAGGCTTTAATGATTGTTCATCCGCAGATAGATTTCGCCATGGGTCATTAATATTTCGGTAAAAATCATCTTGTGTTGTGGCGACGTCCGCAGGCCAACACATAGATTTAGTGTAGTTACCTGAACCATCATCAATGGTTGTGCACATTTTTGCATTATTTTCATCATAAACTTTGTGGCCACCCACATAATGCGCCGTGCGATTTAGCGGCTCATAATTAACCTGGATAACCTTACCAAGACCATCGCGAATAGCGACAACTTTATTCATTGGAGATTGGCTACCAATTCCTTTATAAACCACAATAGAACCAGTTTGCCGAGTGGGCGTTACTATCAGCTCAGATCGCCCGTCCCCATCCAGATCCATCATACTGATTGCTGTGGTTTTGAATCGGCTAAAAAAGAAATTCCAACCATACCGTGCATCACCATAATTTGTGATTACCTGATAGGGCTCTGATTTAATAAACCTTTCACCTTCTTCAAAATTATTAAGCGCAGGATCCCAAAATTTAACCTTAATAGAACCCTGACCAGAGCTCGCACCCGTGTTATTAAAAGGGGCATTAGGACTATGCCAAATAAAATCCGGGTAGCCATCACCATTATAGTCAGCAACAGCCACATCAGTGGCAACTTGATCCGTGGTATTAAATGGCCCGCCTGGTACATTTATATTTTGCTGGGGGCCAAGTTCTAATCCATTACTTAACCTGAAATACCAGTTGGCTCCTGTACCAACAAGCATATCGGTTAAACCATCACTGTTTAAATCTATAGCGAATGCCCTATTCGCCATATAGGGTATGCTCGCACTAAAATATTTTAACTCTACGCCATTAGCCCATTTTGGATCAGTAGATGAAGGTTT
>CAMLRI010000292.1 GCA_946482385.1 uncultured Cellvibrio sp. | reverse complement strand
AAAACCAGCGCAAAACCGGCGGCTATTTACAACTTTATATAGAGCATGTGATGCAGGCCGACGAAGGCTGCGATTTTGATTTTTTAGTGGGCTGCCGTGGCGCCGAGGTTCCACCCCATTCCCATTAAGATGCACTGCGAGCTGGAAAGACTAGTGTTCCCCTCAGGGACGAGGGAGGCATGGATGCCGACCTCGAGCCTACATGGATGTATTCACGGCGTTCCCTGAGGGGAACACTAGTCTTTCCTAAACACCGACAATGAATATCTATTAAATAAAAACCATTTCAACACGAGGATCTACCCATGAAAAAAATACTTAAAAACCTGGCGCTGGTTAGCGCCCTTGGCTTAAGTGTTGGCGCCCAGGCGCTCACGGTTGGTTTTGCCCAGGTTGGTTCCGAATCCGGCTGGCGCACCAGTTTTTCCGAATCGGTAAAAGCCGAGGCAGAAAAACGCGGCATCACTTTAAAATTTTCCGATGCCCAACAAAAACAGGAAAACCAAATTAAAGCCGTGCGCAGTTTTATCGCCCAGCGCGTGGATGCCATTTTAATTGCCCCGGTGGTGGAAACCGGTTGGCAGCCCGTATTGATGGAAGCCAAACGCGCGCGCATTCCCGTGGTCATCCTCGACCGCAATGTGGCAGTGAGCGACCACTCCTTATACCTAACCCGCATTGCTCCGGATTTTGAAGTGGAAGGCCAACGCGCCGCCAACTGGCTGATCGAAAAAACCCAAGGCAAATGCAACATCCTGGAACTGCAAGGCACTGTGGGTTCCAGCGCGGCGCTGGGGCGCATGAAAGGTTTTAATGAAACCATCGCCAAACACCCGGAAACCAAAATTGTGCGCAGCCAAACCGCCGAATTTACCCGCGCCAAAGGTAAAGAGGTGATGGAAACCCTGCTCAAGGCCGAAAACGGCGGCAAGGGCATTTGCGCCATTTGGGCCCACAACGATGAAATGGCCCTGGGTGCGATTCAAGCTGTGCGCGAAGCCGGCCTGCAACCGGGCAAGGATATTTTGATTGTGTCGGTAGATGCGGTGGACGATGCCCTGAAAGCTATTGTCGCCGGCGACATCAATGTATCCGTTGAACTCAGCCCCCACCTGGGCGGCCCCGCGTTTGATGTGATTAACGAATACCGCAACGGCAAAAAAGAATTCGACAAATGGATTCGCATGGGCGGCGCCGTATTTACCCAGGAAAATGCCGCCGAAGAACTAGCCAAACGAGCAGCCAAGTAATCGCCATGATGAATAATCAACCTGTATTAGAACTCAAGGGAATCCACAAAATATTCCCCAGCGTCCACGCCCTCAAGGGTGTGGACTTCTGCCTGCGCGCCGGTGAAATTCACGCCCTGCTGGGTGAAAACGGCGCGGGCAAATCCACCCTGATTAAAGTCATGACCGGCGTTTACCAGCGCGATGGCGGCGAAATTTTATTGGAAGGCCAAGCCATTCACCCCAACAACACCGGCGATGCCCAGGCACTAGGAATCAGCACCGTGTACCAGGAGGTGAACCTGCTGCCCAATTTAACCGTGGCGCAAAACCTCTACCTGGGGCGCGAGCCGCGTCGCTTTGGCTTAATTAATTGGAAACAAGTCAACCGCGATGCCAGCGCACTGCTGAAAGGTTACGACCTGGATATAGATGTAACCCAGCCACTTTCCAGCTATTCCATTGCGGTGCAACAACTCATCGCCATTGCCCGCGGTGTTTCCATGTCGGCCAAGGTATTAATCCTGGACGAACCTACCGCCAGCCTGGATGCCGATGAAGTGCAATCGCTGTTCCGCATTATGCGCGACTTAAAAGCGCGCGGTATCGGCATAGTGTTTGTTACCCACTTCCTCGACCAGGTTTACGCCGTGTGCGATCGCATAACCATTTTGCGCAGCGCCGAACTGGTGGGTGAATTTGTTGCCGCCACCTTATCGCGCGCAGAATTAATCGGCCATATGCTCGGCAAAGAACTCGCTGCCCTGGGCGAACACAAACCGCAAAGCAATAACCAATGCGGCGATGCGCTGTTAAATGTGACTGGGTTAAGCCACACCACCAATATGGCGCCCATCGACCTGCAAGTGTGCAAAGGCGAAGTGATTGGCCTGGCGGGCCTGCTCGGCTCCGGCCGCACCGAATTGTGCCGTTTGCTGTTTGCAATCGACAAAAAACACGGCGGCAGCATTCAGTTTAATGGCCGCGACATTCATTTCAGCGCACCGCGCGAAGCCATTATTGCCGGCATGGGCCTGTGCCCGGAAGACCGCAAACACGACGGCATACTCGGCCAATTATCCATTCGCGAAAATATGATTCTGGCGCGCCAGATCAAACAGGGCTGGTGGAAATACATTGGCCGCAAAGAGCAGGAAGCCATCGCCCGGCAGTATGTGAAAGAGCTGAATATCGCCACCTCCGATATTGAAAAACCTATCGAGCAACTCAGCGGCGGCAACCAGCAAAAAGTAATACTGGCGCGCTGGCTGGCGGCCAACCCCAGTTTGTTAATTCTCGACGAGCCCACCCGCGGTATTGATATTGGCGCCCACGCCGAAATTATCAAACTCATCCGCAAGCTGTGCGACCAGGGTTTGGCCTTGATTGTCGCCTCTTCCGAACTGGAAGAACTGGTGGCCTTTAGCAATAAAGTGGTAGTGCTGCGCGACCGCAAAAAAGTCGCCGAGTTGGAAGGCGCCGACATCAACCCGCAGCGCATTATGCAGGCGATCGCCGCCAATTAAAGAGCAGAACTTTTTAAGAGAATCATCTATGAGCTTGAGTAAACACCCGCAGTTGCGCCGCTATCTCTGGCCCTGCCTTGGCTTATTGGTGCTGCTGGCGGTTAACGCCCTGATAGCGCCGGAATTTTTTCATTTGGAATACAAAGACGGCCGCCTTTACGGCAGCCTGATTGATGTGCTCAACCGCGCCGCACCTGTGGCGCTGCTGGCCATTGGTATGTCGCTGGTGATCGCCACCGCCGGGGTGGATTTGTCGGTGGGTTCGATTATGGCCATTGCCGGCGCTGTTAGCGCCTATTACATCACCCAGGGGGTGGATAACCTGGCGCTGATAATAGGCGCGGGCCTGCTCGCGGGTTTGGTGGCCGGTGTGGTCAACGGATTTTTAGTGGGCTATATGAGCATTCAACCCATTGTGGCCACACTGATTTTAATGGTGGCCGGGCGCGGTATTGCGCAATTAATTAACGAAGGGCAAATCGTAACTTTCGATCACGCCGGCTTTGCCTTTTTGGGCACCGGCAGCTTCCTCGGCCTGCCTTTTCCGGTGGTGCTGGTGCTCATTACTTTGGCACTGGTGCAACTGCTCACCCGCAAAACTGCACTGGGTTTGTATATCGAAGCCGTGGGTGCCAACCCATCGGCCAGCCACTACATGGGATTGAATGCCCGCGCTATTAAAATGAGCGTTTACTCTGTGGCCGCGCTTTGCGCCGCACTGGCGGGCATGATCGCCGCCGCCGATATTAAAGGCTCAGATGCCAACAACGCCGGCCTGTGGTTGGAACTGGATGCGATTCTCGCCGTGGTCATTGGCGGCGCCTCGCTGATGGGCGGCCGCTTTTCCATTCTGCTGGCGATTATAGGCGCGCTGATTATCCAAACACTCACGGTCACTATCATCCTCAGCGGCATACCGCCCAAATTCAACCTTCTGATTAAAGCCAGCGCCATTATTCTGGTGCTGTTGCTGCAATCGCCGCGCTTCCAGCAACAACTCAGCCAGCTCAAGTTCTGGAACAAATCTGCCCAAGGAGCTAGCCGTGCTTAACCGTAAATTTATTCCATTACTTAACCGTAAATTTATTCCATTAATAGTCACTTGCAGTTTATTTTGTTTATTGTTTGGCATAGGCGCCTTCCAGTTCGAAGGCTTTGGCAGCGCGCGGGTATTTTTTAATTTGCTCAGCGACAACGCCTTTTTAATTATCGCTGCCGTAGGCA
>CAMLRI010000291.1 GCA_946482385.1 uncultured Cellvibrio sp. | reverse complement strand
TGAGCTGGCGAATAATGTAAGGGTCGTGATGGTAATGCCGTGCCGATGATGAATAAGGCCGGGTGTAGCGGTCGGTGACTTCGTAGGCAGTGCCGTCGCGAAAGCGGAACACGTAATGGGGCATCTTGGGCGTCCTTGAATAAATCTATTAGTTCAAAAGAAAGCCCAGTCTACGAAGCTTTATAGGCTTGTCCAGTCGGCATAAGTGCCGGCAGCTTGCACTGTGATGAATGTCACTTGCATGAATGATTTTTAATTAGCATGGGAGCTACGCAACATAAACGGTAATAAAAATATTGACCACCGGCGATTTCTTTATCGCGATTGCTACTCCTGTTTTTTCAGTGGCCCCCACATCAAAAAATCCGGTTTATAGGAAGGGTTACGTATAACCGCCCGGTAATAGGCGCGGATTTGCGCACAATACAAACACCAATAGCCTTGTTGTACGGGATAAGGGGCAGATGCTTGTTCCAATCGCCGCTGCCACCACCTGGCGTCTTCGGCATCCAGCTCTGCCTGGACTTCATCCAGCCAGGCCAGCAATGTGTGTTTTTCGATAGGTTCTGCCCATTCCACAAACTCTTTCAGCGGGTAGTTGGGAGAGGTTCCGGGCAGGCAAATTCTAGTTTTGATGATCCGCTTTAGTGACATGATTACTCCCTGTTAATCTTTCTGAATTGCTCCGAAACTGGAGCAATAATTACATAGCCACTTGTCAAAATCAAGCTCCGTTTTCAGAGCATGATTAACACCGATGAATATCATTGGCCCCCGCATCAAGGCGCTACGCGAATCTCAAGGGCTGACCCAGGAAGAGCTAACTGCCCGCTGTAACCTTATTGGCTGGGATATTAGCCGGGGAACCCTCGCCAAAATCGAGGCCCAGGTTCGGCGTGTGACGGATGACGAAATCCCTCTGTTAGCACAGGCCCTACAGGTCAGTATTAGTCAGCTCTACAAATAAAAATCAATGCAGACAAACATAACCTGTGGGCTCGCACAACGGCCAACAATAGAAGGGCTATCCCCCCTTCATCAACCGGAAGAAAATCGAAAAACTATTGCAAATTGTTAAAAAACAAAACGCAATGAATGATTATCGACACCTTTGGAATCGATGGATTTGGATGACTTTACCGGCAACTTGCACTCTAGGTTCTAGTGATAGCTAACTTTAAATTTAATAACCTGAGGGAATTAATTCCCCTGCGCCACTATGCAATTGCGGCCGCGCTGTTTGGCCAGGTAGAGGTGTTGATCCACGCTGTTGATAAAATCCAGCAGTGAGTCATTGGCATCGGGTATCACACTGCCCACGCCCAGGCTGATACTGAGTGTTTGGCCAATGGGCGATTGCGCGTGGGGGATTTGCAGTTTGAAAATGGCTTTGCGGCAGCGTTCGGCCACTGTGGCCGCCGATTCGGCATTGCTTTCCGGCAACACCAGGGCAAATTCCTCGCCACCAAAGCGCGCGACAAAATCCTTGGCGCGGGTTGCGGAACCGCCCAGGGCTTGGGCCACACGTTTAAGGCAATCATCGCCTTGCAGATGGCCATAGTGGTCGTTGTATTGTTTGAAGTAATCAATATCGATCATCACCAGGGATAAAGGCTGGCGATTGCGCTTGGCGTTGAGCCATTCCATTTCCATTACCGAATCAAACATGCGCCGGTTGGCGACGCCGGTGAGGCCGTCTTTGAACGAGAGCTGCTCCAATTCCTTTTGCAGCTCCATTAATTTTTGCTCGGTTTTTTTGCGCTCGCTGATATCAAACATAAACCCCACCAGGGATTCCACTTCGCCAGCTTGATTGCGCACCACGTGCACCACATCGCGAATCCACACGAATTCGCCACTTTTGGTGAGCGCGCGGTAGTCGGCTTCGTGATCCACGCCCGCTTGGGATTGGCTCACGCAAAAATTAACCACTCGCTCCCGATCTTCCGGGTGCATGCGGCTGGCCCAATCCTCAACACTGCTCCAGCTGCCGGCTTCCCACCCCAATAAAGATTCTATTTGCGGGCCTATGTAGGAAAAGGTCAGGGTTTTCCAATCAATTTGCCAAGGGATGGCCTTGGTGGATTCCAGCAGGGTTTTGTACACGCCGGGGTTGGGTTCCAAACTGCCAGTCATAATAAGCACCTATAAAAAAGACTCACAAAATATGCCTGAACCCAGGCGGCGTGAATACTAATCCTGCAGTACCGCCAGCACCTTATCTATGCGGCGGCCATCCATGTCGACAATTTCCAGCAGCCATTTTTGCACTTCCACCTTGTCGCCAGTGGCGGGCATGCGGCCTATTAACTGCATCATTAAACCGTTGAGGGTTTGGTAGCTGCCCTCTTCCGGGAGTTTTTCCAAACCGAGGCAATCTTTTACATCCATGATGGGCAACATGCCATCGAGCAGCAGTGAGCCATCGTCGCGGCGGATAACATAGGCATCTTCACCATCGCCGCTGACAAATTCGCCGGTGAGGGATTCCAATAAGTCCTGCAGGGTAACCAGCCCCTGGATGACCCCGTATTCATCCACCACAAACACCATTTGGCGATGCGACTGGCGGAAAAATTCCAACAGCTCCATACCGGTGAGGGATTCGGGCACCACTTCATAGTCTTCCGCCATGGCTTCCAGGTCTATGGCCTGCTCGCCTATGGAACTGGCGAGCAGCGCTTTGGCGTTGATCACACCAATCAGGTTTTCTGCCGATTTGCGGCACACCGGAAAACGCGAGTGGGGGGAAGATATTACGCGCTGGTAGTTTTCTACCAGGGGCACTTCGGTATCGAGAAACACCATATCGGCGCGGGGAATCATCAGCGAGGCGATGCTGCGGTCTTCCAGGCGCAGCACATTTTTCACCATGGCATGTTCCTGGGCTTCGATAATGCCGCTGCTGTTGCCCTCATCCAAAATTGCGTGAATATCTTCTTCTGTTACCTGTTGCGCCTGGCGCTGGTGAAAGCCCAGCAGGCGCATCACTGTGTAGGTGGAGTAGCTGAGCAAAGCGATAAAGGGTTTGGTAACCAGGGCGAGCAGCAACATGGGCTTGGCCACCAGGCAGGCAATGGTTTCGGCGCTGATTTGGCCAATGCGCTTGGGCACCAGCTCGCCCACCACAATAGAAAAGTAAGTCACCACCACTACCACCAGCACAGTGGCAAAGTTATCGCTGAATTGCACCGGCACCCCCAGGCTTTGCAACCACAGTGCAAAGGGTTCTGCCAATACGGATTCGCCGTAAATACCGTTGAGCAGGCTGATGGAGGTGATACCAATTTGCACGCTGGATAAAAATTGGGTGGGGTCTTCGGCGAGTTTGAGCGCAACCTGCGCCGAGCTGCGGCCCTTGGCGGCCAGTGCCATCAGGCGGGATTTTTTGGCAGTGACTATGGCGATTTCCGACATGGCGAACAGGCCATTGAGCAAAATCAGCCCTAGCAGGATAAAAATTTCCATGGTGTATGAATAAAGCCTTTGCGAGTTAACACATGAGCGCCCCGGAATTGGGGCGCGGGCGAGTATACCACTTGCGCTTAACGCAAAAGATGTACCAGCGGCAAGCGGGGGCGCCGCTGGCAATTTGCAGTGCAGATAGGATCAGTGCCCCTGGCCGCCGGGCTGTGCCAGGTATTTTTTGCTGAGGGCCAGGAAGCGCGGGGTTGGGCCTATATCCTCATAGAGGGGATCCCCCAGCTCGTCGGTGGCGATCACCCGGTTGCCCTGCACATAGGGAAAGCTGGCCTCCAACTGGCTAAAAGCCGCCGATACCAGTTCGCTCAGGAGTTGCTCGGGAGTGCGTTTGGGGTACATTTCCGCCAAAGCCTGGAGCTTGGCGGCATCCTCCTTGGTGAGTTTGATGGCGTAGGACTCCTGGGTCATATTGCCGTTGGCATGGGATTCCCAATGGCTTACCAGCTCTTTGATTCGCATAACTACCTCATTAATGCTTCTTGCCCATCACGTCTTGCTTAACCGCA
>CAMLRI010000290.1 GCA_946482385.1 uncultured Cellvibrio sp. | reverse complement strand
ATTTTTGGCAAAGTTATACAGGTAGGAGGCGGTTATTTTCTGGCGGCTGAGGTTTTGCGCATTAACGGCCCAACTCAACAGCAACAGGGGCAGCAGCAATAGCAGCCAGGGGCCAAGGGGGCGGCACCAGAGCGAAAGGCGGAGTGGGGGATTGGGCATGGGCAATCCTTATATCAACCATGAGCACAATGCTTATAACAACCAGACATGGCTTAGAGGGTTTATCGGGCGTTTTGCCACAGCATAGCTATAAACCCGCTGGCGTGCATCCCTGCGCCAGAAGGATTGATTACCGGGAACCCATTAATCGTGGTGGTGACCACCCACACCATGGGCGTGGCCATGGGCCAATTCTTCGGCGCTGGCTTCGCGCACTTCCATCACTTCCAACTCAAAATCCAGGTGCTTGCCCGCCAGCGGGTGGTTGCTGTCGATATCGACATTGAATTTGCCCACTTTTAACACCACCGCCTCCCAGGGGCCGTGCTGGGTGTTAACAGCGACTTTCATGCCTGGCTTGAGCTTGTTTTTGATTTTGTTGTAATCCAGCAAATGCTTGATGGGGATACGCTGGGTGGCACCCTCCTGGCGCTCGCCGTAGCCCTGCTCCGGGCTGATGCTGACGGTCAGCTTGTCGCCAGCGGCCTTGCCCTCCAGGGCGCTTTCCAGTGCCGCCAGCAAATTGTTGTGGCCGTGCAGGTAAAGGGTGGGATCGGCATCGTAAGAAGATTCAATCAGCTCGCCGCCAGTTTCGCTCAGGCGGTAATGGAAACTGACAACTTTGTCGGCAGAAATTTGCATGGCAACTCCAGTAGGTGACCAATAAGGGGGAAAATAAAGGGCGCGGATTGTCGCTGATTTGCGCGGGCGGCGCAAAGCTGACGCTGGCGGCGCAATTGCCCTATGATGCCGCCCAAGCTGTTAACCCTGGCCAGACAGATGACTCACCCCCACCCGCCCCCAGTACCGCCACTTGCCACCGGAGCAGTTCACCTCTGGCAACTGGATAGCGCCCGGCTGGATCCCATCCTGGTGGAGCAACAGGCTCTGGCTCTTATCAGCCCCGACGAGCAGGCCCGCGCCGCACGCATCAAACAGGGTCGCCAGGGTTACCTTGCCAGCCGTTTATTGCTGCGCCTTGTACTCGCCGCCTACACCGGCCAAGCGCCTGCCAGCTTGGCCTTTGCCCGCCAGCCCCAGGGCAAACCCTTTTTACCCAACAGCAACATTGAGTTCAGCCTAAGCCATAGCGGCGAGCTGTTGCTCCTGGCGGTTAGCCATCAACTCCGCCTGGGGGTAGATATAGAGCTGGGGCTGCGCCAGCGGCCGCTGCTGGCCATAGCCGAGCACTACTTTGCCGCCCCCGAAATCGCCTGGCTGCGGCAGCTGCCAGGGGATGAACAGCGAGAGTCTTTTTATCGCCTCTGGTGCCTTAAGGAGGCTTTCTTTAAGGCCTTGGGCAGCGGTATAGCCACAGGGCTGGATAACATCTGCTTCGACCTGAGCCAAACCGGCATCCAGGCCCAGTGCCGTTTGCCGCTGGATTTGGCGCAATGGCAGTTTTACCAAGCCACCCTGGGCGCAGGCCAATTTGCGCTGGCAGTGGAATCGCCCGGGCCGGTGCAGCTGCATTGGCTGGATGCCAGGGCCCAGTTCTTTACCTGATTCTTTTTGTTGCTTGACTCTCCCCCCTCGACTGCTAGCATGGCCGCCACTTTTTGGCTGCCTGGCTTAGCTGCCCAGCGGCCCCATCCACCCCATAAGCCCAAGATCGCCATGCTGCCATTCCATCAGGTCGTCAAAGACGACTTCACCGCCGTTAACCAATTGATCATTCAACAGCTCCATTCCGATGTTGGGCTGGTGGAAAATATCGGCCACTACCTGGTGGAAGCCGGCGGCAAGCGGCTGCGCCCGCTGCTGGTGATGCTCGCTGCCAAGGCCCTCGGCTACAGTGGTAAACAGCACCTGGATTTGGCCGCCATTATTGAATTTATCCACACCGCCACCCTGCTCCACGACGATGTGGTGGATATGTCCAACCTGCGCCGCGGCCGCCCTACCGCCAATGCCCAGTGGGGCAATGCACCCAGTGTGCTGGTGGGCGATTTCCTCTACTCCCGCGCCTTTCAAATGATGGTCAGCATCGGCAGCATGGATGTAATGGCCATCCTCAGCGACACCACCAACATCATCGCCGAAGGCGAGGTGCAGCAACTGGTCAACGCCAAAGACCCGCAAGTCAGCGAAGCCAACTACTTCCAGGTCATCGACAAAAAAACCGCCGTGCTCTTTGCCGCCGCCTGTGAAGTGGGCGCGGTCATCGCCGGCGCCAGCCCCGCCCAGCGCCAAGCACTGCGCCAGTACGGCAGCCATGTGGGCATCGCCTTCCAATTGGTAGATGACGCCCTGGACTACACCGGCGACGCCGCCACCCTGGGCAAAAACGTGGGCGACGACCTGGCCGAAGGCAAACCCACCCTGCCGCTGATCCACGCCATGCGCAGCGGCAACTCCGCCCAGGCAGAACTGGTAGCCCAGGCAATTCGCGCCGGCGATGCCAGCCAACTGCCGGCCATACTGGAGATAGTGCAAAGCACGGGCGGCATGGACTACACCCTGGCCTGCGCGCGCCAGCAGGTCAGCCAGGCACTGGCACAACTGCAACAACTGCCCGACAACACTTACACCCAGGCCATGGCCGCACTGGCGGAGTTCGCCCTGGCGCGCAGCCATTAAGCACCGCCCCCCAGCTGGGGCGGCAACTGGACAACTCGGCCACAGCGGTTAGAATGGCGCACCTTGCGCGCCGGCCCAGCCGCGCCAGCCCATGACACAACGATCGGACAACCTATGACCAACTTCCAACCCCAGAGCTCCTACAGCCGCGACGAACTTATCGAGTGCGGTAAAGGCAACCTGTTTGGCCCAGGCAACGCCCAGCTGCCCCTGCCCAATATGCTGATGCTCGACCGCATCACCCACATCAGCCACACAGGTGGTGAATTCGGCAAAGGTGAAATTGTGGCCGAGCTGGATATCACCCCCGACCTCTGGTTCTTCGACTGCCATTTCCCCGGCGACCCGGTTATGCCCGGCTGCCTGGGTTTGGATGCCATGTGGCAACTGGTTGGCTTCTTCCTCGGCTGGAAAGGCAACCCCGGCCGCGGCCGCGCCCTGGGTTGTGGCGAGCTGAAATTTACCGGCCAAATCCTGCCCACCGCTAAAAAAATCACCTACCACATCAACCTCAAGCGTGTGATTGAGCGCAAGTTGATCATGGGCATCGCCGATGGCCGCGTCTCCTGCGATGGCAAAGATATTTACTTTGCCTACGACCTGCGCGTCGGCCTGTTCCAAAATACTGACAGCTTCTAAAGCTCAACCGCGCCGCCGGGCTTTGGCCGATCTGTGCCATAATGCCCGGCTGTACCGCTAAAGATTCCTGCCTGAAAGGCGCTGTAACCAAAGATATAAGAGGTAGCCTATGAAACGCGTTGTTGTGACCGGCATGGGAATTGTTTCCTGTTTGGGCAACGATAAAGCCGCCGTATTGGATGCGCTGCGCGCTGGCCGCTCCGGCATTAAATTCCAGGAAACCTATAAAGAAATGGGTTTCCGCAGCCATGTTGCCGGCTCCATCGACATCAATTTGAGCGAGCTGATCGACCGCAAGATCCTGCGCTTTATGGGCGACGCCGCCGCCTTTGCCTATTTGTCTATGCAACAGGCCATTGCCGATTCAGGTTTAACTGACGATCAAGTTTCCAATGAGCGCACCGGTATCATCATGGGCTCTGGTGGCGCCTCCTCCATGAACCTGGTGGAAGCGGCCGACATACTGCGCGAAAAAGGCCTCAAGCGCGTTGGCCCTTACCGCGTTACCCAAACCATGGGTTCCACCACCTCTGCCTGCCTGGCCACCCCCTTTAAAATCAAGGGCGTCAACTACTCCATCTCCTCCGCCTGCGCCACCAGCGCCCACTGTG
>CAMLRI010000289.1 GCA_946482385.1 uncultured Cellvibrio sp. | reverse complement strand
CAAACACCCGCGCCTGGGGTGGCAGTTTGCGCGCCAGCCAGTGCATTAGCCGCTGGGGCTTGAGGGGGCGCGCAGGCGATAGGCACTGGTTGGCGTTATCCAGCTTGGCAAAGCTGCCTATGGCGTTGCGCTCGCTGGGGGGCGGCAGCTTATGCCACTGCTTGCCCTGGCGATGGGCGTGGCGCAGGGCGGTGAGCAGTCGCTCGAAGATCACATCCATACGGCCATACACATGCAGTTTGGCCATGGGCGAGCGGGTAAAGTGCTCTATATCCGAATCTATATGTACCAATTTGTTGTTGAGCAGCTCATTGCTCCAGCCCCGTGTTTCCAGCTCCCCCAGGGCGGCGCCCACCACCAGGATCAAATCCACCTCCGGGTGTTGCAGCAGGCCGCGGGCGCTCAGGTGGCCGGCAAAGCCGTACACCCCGTGGCATTGCGGGTGGAATTCATCGACCCAGGTTTTACCCATGGGCCCGCACACAAAAGCGGCGCCGGTTTGCTCAATAAACTCCATCAGCCGCTTGCCCGCCTGGCCGGCACCCTTGCCCACATAAATCGCCAGGCGGTGCGCCTCCAGCAGCAACTGGCACAGCTGCGCCACTGCCTGGTCGTCGGCAATGGCAAAGTCGGGGGCGAGCAACTCGGGGCGGATATGGGGATTGAGCGGGCGCCCCTGGCGCAAAATATCCGCCGGCAGGCTGATATGGGCCGGCCCGCGCGGCGAGCCGTGGGCCGCCATAATGGCCGATACCAGCTTGCTCTCCAGTTGCTCCTGGTGGGATACAAGGGTGTTGTAGCGGGTAATGGAGCGGAAGATGGCGAGGGTATCTATAGCGGTACAGCTGGAATCCTGCAGGGCCCGCTGACCACATTTGGGCCGGGGGGTTTGGGCGGTACTCACCAGCAGGGGGGTGTCCTCTGCCAGTGCCGAAGCCACCCCGGTAACCAGGTTGGTGGCGCCTGGCCCGGTGGTGCTGCACACCACGCCCATCTTGCCGGTTTCGCGGTAGTAGCCATCGGCCATAAAGGCGGCGCCGCACTCGTGGCGCGCCACCACCAGCTGGGGGCCGCCGCGCCGGGCACTGCGCGCCAGGGCATTCATCAAAGGTTCTATGGCGCCGCCTGGCACCCCGAACACATGGGTTATACCCAGTTTTTCCAGGTAGTCGACAATCACATCGGCGCAATCGCTGGGGGCGGTGGCGGGGCTGGGTTGGGGGGCGGAGGGGTCAGCAACCTGTAACATAAGTACCTGCCTGTCACATGCTTGTGGAAGCCCATCAGAGACCAGTTCTGCCGGGGGATAGCGCACTATATAACAGGAAGATAGTTTAAGCGCCAGTTAACCCGATGGTTTTGGTATGAGTGGCCAAGGCAACCGCCGGCAGGTTTTACCGGCGTGGTTAAATTATAGGCAGCTATTGCAGGGCGCCAGCGCTAATAATCCTGGCGCCTAGAACACTTCCTAATAAACCCGCTAACTGAATATCCCCGGGGGTTGGTCGCTGCCAATCAGGCCCCGCGCCTGGCGCGCTTTCATCACTTGCGGCACAAAGCTGAATTGAATTTCCACCCCGCTGGGCTGGCAATTGTGTATTTGCAATTCGCCGCCCAGGTGGCGGGCGCGCTCGCGCATAATCGCCAGGCCATAGTGGTTGAGCTTTTCCGGCGCCTGGGGCAGGCCTTTGCCGTCGTCGCGGATACTCAGCTGGATGGATTGGTCGCCCGCCTCTTGCAGGCTCACCCACAGCGTTTGCCCCTGGCTGTGGTGGATCGCGTTCTGGCTGGCCTCGCGGATAATTTGCAGCAGGTGGATTTCCTCGTTGGGGGTGAGGGGTATATGGTCAAGCGCCACCGCCAGCTCCAGCTGCATACTGGTTTGCGGGCGCAGCTGCGCCATGCTGGCCTCCAGGGCCGCGCGCAGGCCGCCGCCATCAATTTTCAAGCGGAAAGTGGTGAGCAGCTCGCGCAGTTGGCGATAGGCGTTGTTCAATCCCTCGCGCAACTCTTCCGCTACATCTTCCATGGTGGTTTTATCTTCGCGGTCTATGGCTTTATTGAGCCGCGTTACCTGAATTTTTAAATAGGACAGCGCCTGGGCCAGGGAATCGTGCAGTTCCCGGGCGATGGCGTTGCGCTCCTGCAACACCGCCAAGCGGTGCGATTGGTCTTCATCGGCTTTTAAACTCAAACCAATAGCCAGTTGGTCGGTGGCGGATTGGATTAGCTGTTCCTGCCAGGGCGACAGCCGCTCGCTGGCCGGCAAGCGGCACACAATCAAACCATAGTGGCGCTCGTGGCGGTTGAGCTGGAAGCGGTAGATGGCCTGGTCGTTGGTAATTTCCACCAGGCCGCGGCTCGACAGGCATTTGGCGCAATTTTGTTTGTTGCACAGCTCGGCGTTGATATCGCTGGCGGGTTTGATTTGCAGATAGGGGCTATCGCCTGCCTCGGTCATCAAACACAACTCCAGGCTGTGGCTGCCCACCACCTGCGCCAGGCGATTGATCATTCCATCAAAATCCACCCCTTGCGGGTTGTGCTCAATAATTTGCCGGGCGATATCGTAAAGCAATTGCAACGCGCTATTGCTTTGCTGCAATTCGCGGGTTTTGTGATTGACCTGTTGCTCCAGGGTTTCGTAACTGCTTTCAATGGAGCGGCTCATGGTATTGAAGGCGCTGGCCAATACGCCCAGTTCATCCTGGCTGCCCACCGGAATGCGATAGCTGTAATCGCCATTGGCAATGCGCCGCGCCATGGCGGTGAGCTGGCTGAGGGGCTGCTCCACTTTAACCTTAAGCGAATACATCACCAGGGCCGACACCAGCAAAGTGGCGAAGAGCGCAACAATTTGCACCAGGCGAAAGCTGCGCACCTTGTGCTCGGCATCGGCCTGGATGGCGCTGACCAGGGTGTCGAGCAATTGCGCGTGTTGGTGCAGTGCCTGTTGCAGTTGGGGGTGGGGGCTGCCCTGTTGTATCTGCCGCAATTGCGGCAGCAAGTTTACTTGCCAGTTGTGTTGCGCTTCGGCAAATACCTGGGCGATATGGGGCTTGCTGTGCAAAAAGGGGGTGAACACCGGGTGCGTCCAGGTGGCGGCAATTTTTTCTTGCGCGGCTTGCCAATCCTGTTGCTGAGTTGGTTGTGCCAGCGCCAATAATCCCAGCTTGTAACTTTGCATGCGCAGCGAACCGGCCACGTTAATCGCGAGCGAATCATTTTCGGCGCGCTCCGATAGCCAATAGGAAATCAGCATGGTGCCTGTGCCGAGCAGCACAATAATCGCCAGGGCCAGGCTAATGCGCACAATAATCGAGGTTTTGGGGTGCTGTGGTTTTTGCATTTGGGCGTCAATACCCCCAATGGGGTAGTTGTGGGTTATTGGAGGGTGGTTACAACCCCGGTTTTCTTTTCTATTCTTTCTGTAAGCCGGATTCGGTGCGAGTTTATCAGTTAACCGGATAATGATATTTGATAAAAATCAGCCAGAGGAAACACTATGAATGCCTACAACCCCGCCAGTATTCCCGCGCGCCAAATCATGACCAGCGATTTGCTGACTGCCTACGAGGGCTGGACCATCCATCGGCTCGCCGATTTTTTTATCAACCGGCAAATTTCCGCCGCGCCGGTGATTGCCTCCGATCACGAATTGGTGGGCGTGGTGAGCCTGGGCGATGTGTGCCGCTTCCAGCAGTTGAACGATTCCGATAAGGGTGCGGCACTGCGCAATTATTACCGCGATACCTGCGGCCAAGAAATTAACGAGGAGCTGTTGCGCTCCTGGGTAAAAGACGCCGATAAAAATTGCACCGTGCACCAGATTATGAGCCCGGAAGTGATTACCGTGGATGCGGATGACACATTGGATAAAGTGGCCAAGCTGTTGCTCGATCAGCATATCCACCGCGTGTTTGTTACCGAGAGCAATAAAATTGTCGGTGTGATTTCAGCGATGGATGTCTTGGGCGTCTATGCGCGGCAATAGTATTCGCGCTATTTGTG
>CAMLRI010000288.1 GCA_946482385.1 uncultured Cellvibrio sp. | reverse complement strand
CCTTTTTCCGGCCAGAGCGCCACCGGGCTGACCGAATCTATGGTGCGGGTGTAGATGGGGCCGACAATAATCCGGTCGACAGGCGGCTGCAGGCATTTCCAGCCGCCGATGGAATCGTCCAGTTGTTCGCACCAGCGCTGGGTTACGGCGGCCTGGATACTCAGGGCATCCACCAAGGTGTAGGGGCGGCAATCCTCGGGCAAGCGCTCACCCTGGGCACCGCTGAGGCGGCGCTCAACCAACAGGGCGGCGGCTTCGGAGGCTCGAAATGGGGTCATGGGCACAGGTCTCAACAATGAATGGCAAATAACACAGCGGCGCCCTGAGGCGCCGCTGGGGCATCAATGGCCGTGGCTGTGGGGCGTTAATTCGTGGGCTATGTGTTTGAGGTCGTCGCTCGACTCGATGATATTGGCCACGGTGGTGGCGGCCTTTTCCGGGTCCAGGTGCAGGTCTTCAAACACCTGTTGCGGCACCGGCAGTTTGGGGCCGCGGCCTATGCCCTGCTGTTGCAGCAGGCGCTGGGCGACAAAAATCAGCTTGGCGTACTGGCTGTACTCACCCTGGAAGTGGGCGTTGTTTTGGTGGCGCAAGCCCACCACCACCTCTTCGGGCATGGACCAGAGCGACATCAGAGTGCTGGCCAACTGCTCGCGGGTAATACCCAGCAAATGGCGCTCTATGGCCTGGTGGCTGACATGGGGGTTGGCATCGGCCAGTTGGCAGAAAGCCTGGTAATAAGGCGGGAACACTTCCGCCAGGATCAAATAGCCAAAGTTGTGCAGCAGGCCGCAGAGGTAGGCCATACCAAAACTGGGGCGGTGGTCGCGGGGAATGGCGGTCACCAAACCCTCGATAGTGGCGGCCATGTACACCGCCTGCTGCCAGTAGGGCTGCACACCGTGGGGGCCATCTTTGGGGATGGTGAGGGTTTTGCCGAGGGACAAGCCCAGGGCCAGGTTGAGCACCATATCAAAACCCAGCACCCGCACTATGGCGTCGTGGATGGATTTGATCTTGCCCGGCGCCGAGTAGTAGGGCGATGCCGCCCAACTGACCACTTGCGCCGCCAGGCTGGGGTCGGTTTCGACAATTTGCGCCAGGTCGCTGATATCGGCATTGGGGTTCACCCGCAGCTTGATAATGCGCTGGGCGGTGTCCGACAGGGGTGGCAGCTCCAGGGTTTCCTCCAACCGCTGCTTGACCCGCAGCTGGGTAAAGTTGCGCACCGCGCCGAGGATCTGCTCGGCGTCGCTGCTGCTGGTGTCGTCGCGCTCCAGGGGCGCCAGGGGGATGGCGATATCGCACACCTGGGCATCTTCGAGGATATTGCGGAAATCGTCGCGGCTGAAGTGCAGCAGCTGGTTTTCATCGCCGGAATCCACCCACAGCTCGCTGCGCTCCACCAGGCTGCGGTCGACCAGGGTGAGCAGGCCTGCCACCTTGGGCAGGGCGGGCACGGAATGGACATTGTGCGATACGCAGAACTTGTGCAGGTCCTCGGCACTGGCGGCGTGCAGCTCGCGCCCCAGGTGGCGGTTGACCAGCTTGAGGTCGAGCAGGGTATCGGCGGCGTGGATCACCTGCACCCGCCCATGGGCGTCCTGCAGGATGGTGGATTTAGCGGCACTCATATTGCGCAAATGCTGGTCGTGCCAGTGACTGCGCTCATTTTCATCCACAGGTACAGCCGCCACCTGATAGTGGGCATTCTGCTTGCTGAGTAATGATTGGACACTGGTAGGTACTGGCACGGCCTACTCCTTTGTTGGGGTGGAAATGAAAGCGGGACTGGCCCGTTGGGGGCGGCGCAGTGTAACACCGCGGCGCCGGTTTATTTCTCTAGCTTAGTTCAATTTCCCGGCGATGGCAGGCAAAGCGCGGCTTTGCCAACCCCGCCACAATTGGCGCCCATTGCGGCCTGGCCCCAACCTTGGAAAAGCGGCCTAAGCCTGCAAATAGCGCCGCCCCTGCCCCAGCCAGCGCACCACTATGGCCTCGCACACCGCCGGGTAATCCGCCAGCAGCTGCAGGGCGGCCTGCTTGACGCCGGGCAACAGGTGGCTGTCGCGCAGCAGGTTGGCGATTTTGAATTGCACCTCGCCGGTCTGGCGGGTGCCCAGCACCTCGCCGGGGCCGCGCAGCAGCAAATCCTGTTCGGCGATATAAAAACCGTCGCTGCTTTCGCGCATTACCCGCAGCCGCTCGCGGCTGTGTTGCGACAGGGGCGAGCCGTAGAGCAGCACACAGTGGCTGGCGGTGGCACCGCGCCCCACCCGCCCGCGCAGCTGGTGCAGCTGGGCCAGGCCGAGGCGCTCGGGGTTTTCGATAATCATCAAGCTGGCGTTGGGCACATCCACCCCCACTTCGATCACCGTGGTCGCCACCAGTAAATCCAATTCACCCGCCTTGAAGCTGGCCATCACCGCCTCTTTTTCCGCCGCTTTCAGGCGGCCGTGGATCAGGCCGATACGCAGCTGCGGCAGGGCCTCTGCCAGGCTGGCGGCGGTGGCCTCGGCGGCCTGGGCTTCGAGGGCTTCGGATTCCTCGATCAGGGTGCACACCCAGTAAGCCTGGCGCCCCTGACCGCAGGCCAGGCGCACCCGTTCGACCACCTCCTCGCGGCGGTTGTCGCTGATTACTACCGTGGTGATGGGGGTGCGTCCGGGGGGCAGTTCGTCGATCACCGAGCAATCGAGGTCGGCGTAGGCGCTCATCGCCAGGGTGCGGGGGATGGGGGTGGCGGTCATGATTAACTGGTGCGGGCGCAGCAACGCTTGCTGCACCCCGCCGCTGTGGCCTTTTTCCGACAGGGCCAGGCGCTGGTGCACGCCGAACCTGTGCTGTTCGTCGATGATCACCAGGCCCAGGTCGGCAAAGGCCACGCTCTCCTGGAAAAGCGCATGGGTGCCCACCACCAGCTGGGCGCCGCCATTGGCGATTGCCTCCAACTGGGTGCGTTTTTCACTGGCCTTGAGCTTGCCGGTGAGCCAGCCCAGCTGGATACCCAGCGGCTCCAGCCACTGGCCAAAGTTGCGGCGGTGCTGCTCGGCAAGGATTTCGGTAGGCGCCATCACCACCGCCTGCTTGCCGCTGGCCACGGCCGCCAGGGCGGCCAGGGCCGCCACCACAGTTTTGCCCGAGCCCACATCGCCCTGCACCAGGCGCAGCATGGGGATGGGCTTGGCCAGGTCATCGGCAATTTCCGCCACTACCCGCTGCTGGGCGCGGGTAAGGGCAAAGCCCAACCCCTTGAGGAAGGATTGCTCCAGCATGGGGGTCAGGCGCAGCGGCGGGGCGCCATCGGCCTGGGTGTCGCGGCGCAACAGCAGCAGGCTCAGGTGATGGGCGAGCAGCTCTTCAAACGCCAGACGCTGCTGGAAGACGTGTTCACCCGCCAGCAATTGCTGTATATCGGCATCCACCGGCGGGTGGTGCAAATAGCGCAGGGCATCGGCCAGGCTGCATTGGTTGAATTGCTGGCGCAAGGACGCCGGCAGCAGCTCCCGCAATGGGTGTTTATCCAGCCAGGTGAGCGCCTGTTGCGCCAGGCTGCGCAGGCGCGGCTGGGTCAGGCCTTCGGTGGCGGGGTAAATGGGGGTGAGGGTGCGCTCCAGGGGCAGGGGCGCCGCCTCGTCCAGCAGGTCATATTCCGGGTGGTAAAACTCCAGGCCGGCGGCGCCGCGCCGCGCTTCGCCAAAAATGCGCAGGCGCGCGCCCTGGGCCAAGCGCTGCTTTTGCGCGCTGTTGAAGTGGTAAAAGCGCAGGGTCAGGGTGCCGGTGCCATCCTGCACCCGGCACACCAGGCTGCGGCGCTTGCCAAACACTATGTCGCAGGCGCGCACTTCCGCCTCCACCACCGCACTCAGGTGTGGCTGGAGTGCCCCTATGGGGGTAATGCGGGTGCGGTCGAGGTAGCGCAGGGGCAGATGCAGCAGCAAATCCTGCAGGCTAAACAGGCCGATTTTGGCCAACTTGGCAGCCAAAGTGGCGCCAACGCCCTTAAGGGCGCTG
>CAMLRI010000287.1 GCA_946482385.1 uncultured Cellvibrio sp. | reverse complement strand
GCTGTAAATGGCTTGTAAGCCAGCACCCCCTGATAAAATTTTTCCAGGTTATCAAAACCGGAAAAATCCACGCGCTTGCGAAACTTCGCCCAGCCGATAAAACAAGCCAAACGCAGTTGTGCATCGTTATAGGGTGCCTGCATGGGCAAGCTTAATTGATCCAGCTCTTTTACCGTGGTTTGCACCCTCGCTGCCTGGCGCTGCAGGTAGGGTACCTGTGCAATGGCCACGCCATCGCGCTCCAGGAAAAACAAATTCACGCAGGCTTCCAGCGCGGTATTGGCCAGGCATAGTTGGTCTAACTCCTGCGCGCTTTTGCAAAACGTTTGCCCGGATTTTTCCCGCAGATATTTAATAATCGAACTGGAGTCGGTTAAAAAAATATCGCCATCCTGTAAAAAAGGTACCCGCTGGGTGGGCGACTGTGCGGCGCTGCCCGCCTGGTCAGTTTCGATAAATTCACAGGCCTGGCCAGTTTCCAACAGCACTATGCGACAGTGGCGCACAAAGGGCGAGGTGTAGCTTCCGTAGAGTTTCATAAAAGGCTCACTGTGGTTGGGGTGGGTATTTAAAGGCTTGGCGCGCCAGCAGTTTCCATTGGCCATCCTGCAGTTGCCACACCAGCAGTATGCCTAGGTGAATGCGGTTGGGCACGCCGCCATCTTTAATATCTGCATGCAGATCGTGGCGTACCAGGGCTACATCGCCAACTATGCGGATTTGCTGGTTGGTTAATTCCATAGTGACAAAATCCGATTTGCCACTGGCCAGCTTGGCAATAAATTCCGCTTTGTTTTCCATGGTGCCACTGGAGTGGCCGTAGCTCAGTTCGGCGGCGGTCAGGGCATCCAATTGCGCCGCATTGCCAGCAATCATCGCCTGGCGCAGGGCTTCAATTTGCTGCTGGAGCTGTTGCTCCGGGGCGGCGGTTTGGGGGGCTTCGCTGGCCCATGTTGCGGCGGCCTGCAGGGCGAGTGCCAATAATCCGGCCAGCATAAAAAGGTGTTTCATGGTTAATCTCCATCGCAAGGTTTTTGTAGTTATAGGGTTGTGGGTGCCGATGGAGTGGGATTGTAGCGGCTTGCGTTACTTTTGTGCGGGTTTATGGCTATTGGATATGTATTTAGGAGCTGTCAAAAAAAATTGATATTCCAACACGGTTTTTGACATTTTTTCGATGGATGAGAGACTGTGGTAAGCGCAAAATTTTTTATGATTTGCGCGCCTTGCTCGTCACATCTTGCTTGTCAAATAAGGGAGTTTTGTATGCGGGATCACCTATCTTCGATACCTCCTGTATCGGCTCGTTCCTCAGTCGCCACTGGTGCCGCACGGGCTCCCGGGCGCCCCAGCTTGGCTGAGCGTTTGCAAAAAATCGCGGAAGATAAACGCGGCCAGCAAAAAGCCATCCCCATAGATTTGGGTCGCTACCTCAACGAGTTACAACTGCTGGCACTGCATAGCCTGGAAGGCTTTGGTTGGCATTTGTGGTTTGTGCGCCGGCCACTGTTTATGCAGCCGATAGTGGTGATGAGCAATCCGGATTCCAGCCAGCACGCGGTGCTGGAAGAGGATGGTTCTATCAACATGAAGGCCAGTATCCAGGTGCGGCACTAGCCGCTTTTCTGGCTTGGTTGCGCCGCACCGGGTTCAGTCGCGATTCAGTCCTTGCGCCCTAGCATCAAAGCACTATTCCACCGGGAGAGGTTGCTATGGGCAAGTTGCTGCGCGTGTTGGTATCCGCTTTTATGTTGTGGGGCTTGGCTGCTTGCCACGACGAAAAATCCTCCGTGCATCCGGAGGATTATGTTCCCTATCTCCGCTCCTTTCATATGATCGACAGCTACAACCAGGATACGGCAGTACCTGGTTATGATGATTTGGCGCTCAGCCCTTATCTGTTTGACGGCTTGTTCGAAATTTTTTGGCAGGTGGATAGCCTGGAAGATTATTCGGTGACCCTGCGGGTCAACGATCGCCCTTCCATTGCTACCAGCATTCCCGTGCACACCGAAATTTGCGGCGAGCGTCACTGGTGCGACCAGGGCGGCAACCTGGTGTGCGAATACACATCAGATTATTACCTCGCCTGCGATAACTCGGGGGATTGGGTGGATATAGCCAGCCTGTTTACCCAGGTGCCCCAGCAGCTCTATGTATTTATGGATGTGTGCGACCGCAACTCCAGCTACTGCGAATATTTGTATTACCCGGTGCGCTTCGAGTAGCGGCCGCCGCTGTGTTAGAGGTTGCAGAACTCGGCGATTTTTTCGTCGACTTTGGGCGGTGATTTGTCGTTCTTCTGCTGTTTCCAGAACTGGCACTCTACGCTGTGCTCTTTCTCATACTGTTGCTTTGCCTGGCGCTCCTGTTCGGCCAGGGCTTCCAGCTTTTGCTCCCGCCGCGCTTCGGCTTGGGCAATAAAGTCGGGTTGGTGGTCGCTAAGGGCAGGGGTATCTAGTGCGGGTGGCTGCTCAATGGCAGGCTTGCTAGCGATCAAATAAAAAAAGCCAATGGCCGCCAACGCCATGATGATGGCCATAGCTTTGAGGTTGGAGAAAATCTGCATATTGGTAATCCTTCGCTTAATACTCGGGTGATAGCTCCCTGGCCGGCGCCGCCGACAGGCTGCCGTGCATAATAAATGAGTTGCTGCCCCTGGCAAATGGTGAAGGTGAATAAAAGTGGGGTGCGGTAAATAGCCTGGGCTGGATGTGGTAATAGCCTGGATAGGGGCAATAAAAAAGGCCTGCAGTCACCTGCAGGCCTTTGTCATATATGGTAGCTAGAGGCGGACTTGAACCGCCGACCCCAGCATTATGAGTGCTGTGCTCTAACCGGCTGAGCTATCTAGCCATAAATGAGAGGCGCGCATTTTGGCCATAGTGAGGTGCTCTGTCAACCCCGAAAAACGCATGCTGCAGGTATGACTAATGCGGGCACAGGCCGATGCAGGTATGATGCGCACTTTCTTTTTTGGGCGGGGTAGGGCGATAGCCCGGCCGGCCTGGTTAACCCCTTAATACACCGCGACAACACAGGTTTACGATGGAATTTCTCGATCTCGCCCCCGTTTCCCGCGCCCAGGGCAGTGTGCAGCTGCCCGGCTCCAAAAGTATCTCCAACCGCACCCTGTTGCTGGCGGCCCTTTCCCGGGGGGAGACACAGATCCGCGACCTGCTCAAATCCGACGATACCGACCGCATGTTGGAAGCCCTTGCCAGCCTGGGGGTCAAACTCAGCAAAACCGGTGATAACGACTACCTGTTGCAAGGCGTAGCCGGGCAGTTCCCCAATAAAGAGGCCGACCTTTTCCTGGGTAACGCCGGCACCGCTTTTCGCCCGCTCACGGCGGCCCTGGCCTTTGCCGGTGGCACTTACAAGCTGCATGGGGTGCCGCGCATGCACGAGCGCCCCATTGGCGATTTGGTGGATGCCCTGCGTCAGTTGGGGGCGGATATCACCTATCTCGGCCAGGAGGGTTTTCCGCCGCTGCTGATTAAGCCGGCGCAAATATCGGCCAATGGCAGCATCAAAATTCGCGGCGATGTCTCCAGCCAGTTCCTCACGGCGCTGCTGATGGCGCTGCCCATGACCGGCAAGCCCGCCCGCATCGAGCTGGTGAGCGAGCTGATCTCCAAGCCCTATATCGAGATCACCCTCAAGCTGATGGCGCAGTTTGGCGTGCAGGTGGAGCGCGAGGGTTGGGAGGCGTTCACCCTGCCTGCCGCCAGCGCCTACACCAGCCCCGGCACTGTGTATGTGGAAGGCGATGCCTCTTCCGCCTCTTATTTCCTCGCCGCCGGTGCCCTGGGCGGTGGCCCGCTGCGGGTGCAGGGGGTGGGCGCCAAGAGTATCCAGGGCGATGTTGCTTTTGCCGATGCCCTGGCGGAAATCGGTGTGACTATCACCAAGGGTGATAACTGGATTGAAGCCTCGGCACCGGGTTTGCCGCTCAAAGCATTTGATCGCGACTTCAACCACATCCCCGATGCCGCCATGACCCTGGCGGTGGTGGCCTTGTTTT
>CAMLRI010000286.1 GCA_946482385.1 uncultured Cellvibrio sp. | reverse complement strand
TAAAAATGCCAGCCTGGATATAGATGCCTACCTGAAGTTTTCGCTCAAACCCCTGACCGAACACCCACTGCCAACCCTGGAGCAGTTGCACCGCGAGTTTATGGCCAGCCATATCGCCCCCATGTTGCTGCCCAAGGCCACACAGCTGCTGGATAAGCACCGCCGCCAGGGGGATTTTCTGCTGATCATCACTGCCACCAATGGCTTCGTCACCCGCCCTATCGCCCGACACCTGGGGGTTGACGACATAATCGCCACTGACCCGGAGCAGGTTGATGGCGGCTACAGCGGCAATTACCTGGGCGTGCCCAGCTATCAGGGGGGCAAGGTGACGCGCCTGCAGCAATGGCTGGAACAGCAAAAACAAACCGGGCGCAACTTCGATTTGGCCGAAAGCTACTTTTATAGCGACTCCATCAACGACCTACCGCTGCTGGAGCAAGTGGGCAAGCCAGTGGCAGTCGACCCGGATGAGCGCCTGCAGGCCATCGCCCAGGCGCGCACCTGGCCCATCATGAGTTTGCGCTAGGCATTAAACCCTTAAGGGATGTAAACGCGGGCAAAAACCGCTTTTAGGTAGTCGGTTTCGGGAATGGCAGGGTGCACCGGGTGATCCGGCCCCTGGCCGCCCTGGCCGATAATTTGCACCTGGCGATCCAGGTGGCGACCGGAAGCGCGCACGATTTCCAGCAAAGTATCCTTGGCCAAGTGCATGGAGCAGGAGGCAGATACCAGCAAGCCATCGCGACCCAACAAGCGCATACCCAGCTCATTGATATGGCGATAGGCCGCCTCACCCGCTTTTTGATCTTTGCGCTTTTTGATAAAAGCCGGCGGATCCAGCACCACCACATCAAAGCGTTCCTGATCGGCAATCAGCTGCTTCAGCACCTCAATCGCCTTGCCCTGGATGGCCGCCACCCGGTCAGCCACACCGTTTAATTGGGCATTCTCCAGTACGGCATCGGTAGCCGCCTCGGAGGCATCGACGCAAAAAACCTCGCTGGCGCCCGCCACCGCCGCCTGCACCCCCCAGCCGCCAATGTAGGAAAACACATCCAGCACCCGCTTGCCGCGCACGTATTGCTGCAACTGGGCGCGATTAACCCGGTGATCGTAAAACCAGCCGGTTTTTTGCCCGCCCTGCACTGGCGCCATAAAGCGGGCGCCGTTTTCGATCAATTCCACCGCCTCAGGCACCTGGCCGTAGGCAACCTGGGTGTACTCGGGCAGGCTTTCCAGGGAGCGGGCACTGTGCTCATTGCTCAGCAACACCCCCAAGGGCTTAAGCACCTGCACCAGGGCAGCCACTATGTCTTCCTTTACTTGCTCCATACCGGCACTGGCAATCTGCACCACCAAATAATCGCCAAAACGATCCACCACCAACCCCGGCAGTAAATCCGAATCACCATAAATCAGCCGGTAATAGGGCTCTGCAAACGCCAACTCGCGCAGCGCCAGCGCCTGCTTGATACGGTGCACCAGCAGCGACTTGTTGAGCGGGTGTGCCACATCGCGATTGACCATACGACCGCAAATCAACGCATTGGGGTTCATCAACGCAATGCCCAGCGGCTTGCCGCTAGCGCCAACCACCTGCACCTGCTGCCCCATGGCAAAGTTTTTCAGCGGCGAGCGCTCAACATCCACCTCATTGCTGTAAATCCACAGGTGTCCCAGCTTCAAACGGCGATCCGCCTGGGGTTTAAGTATTAAAGAAGGAAGATCCATGGGGCACCATTTCGCGATAGGGATGAATTAAGGGCGCGATTATAGCGGCGCCGATCCCACGAATGGCAGCGGCGCGTAAACCCACAAGCAGGCCAGACCATCACAAAATGCCAAAAAACGCACATTTAGCATCGACCAAATGCACCGCTGGTCGTTTTTTAACACCCTAAGGCTTTATCAACGCAGCGATATAGGCTAGCCTAAGTCGTTAAGATAAATGCCCGAAGTTCAAAGCCTTAGGGCAGATTCTTGATCCGCTTTATCATCGTGCGACCGCGCCCGGGCAAGCCGGACGATCCAGACAGTACAGCGACCTCTCCTTTGCGGGCGGCAGGCAACCTAGGAAGACACCATGCAAACTCAAACAACGATCAAGCTAATAAGTGCAGCGCTACTCAGTCTGCTTATCTCTGCCTGCGGCGGCGGCGATTCATCAACGCTGGATGATTACGGCAGCTCCAGCTCATCCAGTTCAGCAGTTGGGGGCGGGAGCAGCAACAACTCATCAAGTAGTAGCATTGATACTACCACTGCACAAAAAATTGGTTTTGGCTCTGGAGAGAGCTTTGTGGAAGGCACCATAGGTGTCAGCACCGGCACAGAGGAGATTCCCGCAGGTGGAACAACACAATTAACAGTTAATATTGTTAGCGATACCAACTCGCTAGTCACAGGCAACATTACCGTCACATTTAATTCTGCTTGCGTGGCACGATCAGAGGCAACATTTGGGACAGGGACAGGCTCTACCACCAACGTAGTAACAACCTCCAATGGTCAAGCATCAATTATCTATAAGGCAGCCGGCTGCGAAGGTGAAGACACAATTACCGCCAGCGCCGGACTAAATGATGGAACCCAAACGGCGCAGGTAACAATTAGCGTAGCGCCCGACGAAGTCCAAACTGTTAAATACATTAGCGCAAGCCCGGATAAAATCTTCCTCAAAGGCACAGGCAGCGATGAAACATCGACTGTCACCTTCCAAATTTTGGGCAGCACCGGTGCCCCAATTAAAAATCGCGACGTAACCTTCACCCTGAGCAATCCTATTGGCGGCGCCCAACTGACCAACCTAACAGGCACCACCAACAGTACCGGCCATGTGTCAACTGTTGTGCAATCAGGCACCAGCCCCGGCTCTGTAGAAGTAACTGCAACTGCCGATGGCATTTCCGGAAAATCCAACTCCCTGATCATATCCACTGGTCTGCCCGATCAAAACAGCGTATCCATCTCTGCATCTCTGTTTAACCCATCAGGTTGGAACCATGATGGAGAAGTATCCAATATCACCATTCGTCTCGCCGATGAAAACAACAACCCAGCTCCCGATGACACAGCCGTATATTTTACCGCTGAAGGCGGTGCAATTGACTCTTCATGCAGAACTGAAAATGGTGGCTGTACAGTTAAATGGAGAAGCCAGGATTTCCGCCCAACCGATGGCCGTGTAACCATTCTGGCCACCACCCAGGGCAATGAAAGCTTTATCGATTTGGACGGCGATGGGCTCTATGACCCCACTAAAGATTCATTTGCGAATACTGCCAGCGGTGGCAATTGCAGCCTGAACGTACCGCGCGCAAGCGAATCTCCTGCCGATCCGGTCAACAATCCCACACCCTGCGATGACCTTGGTGAAGCCTATGTTGATCGCAACGAAAACGGTCAATACGATGCAGGCGAGCAAATTACCGATCAAGACCTAAACGGCGTTTACACTGCGCCTAATGGCATCTACAACGGCAGCCGTTGCAAAACAGAAGGGGTGGGCTGCACCAAACAAAGCGTATCTATTCGCGAACACTTGGTGTTGGTCATGTCGAGTGATCGTTCGCTCACAGATGAGGACACAGGCCTCCTGATCGGACAACCAGAGTCTGTTCAACTGGGCGCAGGACAAAGCACAAGTTTTACCGTTCTGCTGGCAGATATTCATGGCAACGCCATGCCAGCCGGAACCACCATCTCACTTAACACAACGGGGGTAAGTGACGCCACGGTAAGCCACACAATGCCCAACAGCGGCGTGGCAAATACCACCTCACCAACCATGTTCAGTGTGACCGTGAAAGCCAGTGACAATAAAGCTCCATCAGGCACATTTACCATTCAGGTTAAATCCCCTTACTTGGAAGTAGCTTATCCAACATCAATTAGCGCCCCTGTTGCACCTCCGGCTGCAGCCATAGGCACCGGCTCGGGCGGCTCATTCAATGAAGGCGCAATTGCAACAACTATCGGCAATAACACGCTTGCTGCTGGCGGCTCCACCACGCTCAGTGTGAATGTAGTTGATGAGGACAA
>CAMLRI010000285.1 GCA_946482385.1 uncultured Cellvibrio sp. | reverse complement strand
GAGGTGGGGTTGGCCGGATTGTCGACGGTCCAGCGCTCCAGCAGGGCATCGCCAGTTTTGCCGCCGACTATGCCATCGGTGCGCGGGTAGAAGGGGTCTTCGGTAGCGTCGGCCGCTTTGGCCAGGTCGCCATACATGTAGTAGATGTAAATGAAACCGTTGCTGGCGTAGTTGGGGTCAAAGGCCATGCTCAACAGGCCGCTTTCGTTGTTGTTGAGCACTACGTTTTTAATATCCAACAGCTTGCGCACTTCGCCGGCGGTTACCGCGGGGTTGTTGGGGAACACATAAATGGCGCCCTCTTTATCCACCACGTACACCAGGTCGTTCATGCCGTCGTTGGTCACCATCACTGGGGAATAGAAATAGTTCACCAGGTTGGGGAAGGCATCGACAAAGCGGTAGCTGCCGTTGCTCACGGTGCCGGAAATGGGGAACCCCAGGGGAGCCGCCAACTGGGGACGCTCGGGCAAGCCCTGGGTCGCCGCCACTACATTGATCACCATGGTGTCGGTGGCGGTTCTGCCATCGGCGGCAGTAAGGGTGAGGGTAACGGTGAAGTTGCCCAGGGTGGCCAATACCGGGGTCACCACTTGCTTGCCGGTAAGGGCTCCCGTCCAAGCGGGGCTGGTCCAGCTGGCGCTAGTGTAATCGCCGGTAGAGGCGGCAGCCGACAGCGCCTGGCGGCTATTTTGGTTGGCTTTGCGATCCACCCCGGCATTGGCCACCAGGTCGCTGGGGGCGCCACAGGCAGCGGGGGTTTGCCAGGTGTTATTGCGGTAGCAGGTGTTTGGTGGCACCACATTCAGGTTGGCGGTTTGGTTGGCGCCCTGGTTGCTGAAAATCACGTTGCCGCCGGTAATCGCCGGGGTAAAGTCGTAGTAGGCCCACTCGGTGCCCAGCTTCTGCATGGGCGCACCCGGCCACACGCTGGCGGCTTGGGCGGGCACCAGGTTCCAGTAGTGCACATAGGGGTTGGCAAAGTTGGCAGCATTGTGGAAATAGATGCGGGTTTTTGCCGGTGCAGCCGAGCTGCTGGACGAGCTAAGCACGCTGGATGAACTGCTGGCCACAGACGAGCTGGACGAACTGGCTACCGATGAAGAGCTGACCACCGACGAAGAGCTGGCCACCGACGAAGAACTGGCCACCGACGAAGAGCTTTGGCTGATGATGGTGAGGCCGCAGGCCGCCATGGTTTTCCAGGTGCCGCCCTGATAGCAGGTGTTGCTACCGGTAAAGGTTAAATCGGCGGTTTGCGGGTTGCCGTTGTTGCTGAACTTCACCCCCATGCTGGTGGGCAGCACAGTGCCCGTCAGGCGTGGGGCAAAGTCGAAGCAATAAAAATTGCCCTTCTGGGTCATGGCGCTGCCCGGCCAGTTGGGGTAGCTGCTAATGGCGGAAGCTGGCTGGGCATTCCAGTAGTAGATATAGGGGTTGGCGTAACCAGCGGCGTTGTCGTAGCAAATGCTGGTGGAGGTTACCTGCTGCCCTGCCGAGCTGCTGGAGCTGGCGACCGAGCTGGAGCTGGAACTGGAACTGGATTGAGTAGCAAAACCGCAGGTGGCCAGAGTTTTCCAAACACCATTTTCGTAGCAACCGGCACCGGTAAAGTTGAGGTTGGCAGTTTGCGCGCCACCGTTGCTGCTAAAAATCACCTGCAAGGCACTGGGCATGGCGGCGGTTTGCAGCAGGGCAGTAAAGTCGTAGCAGTAGTAATTGCCGCGCTTGGTCATAGCCAGGCCGGGCCAATTGGGCAGCGGGCTGAGGGAACCAGCGGGGGTCGGGTTCCAAAAATAAATGGTCGGGTTAGCGTGACCCTGGGAGTTGTTGTAACAGATGCTGTTGGCCGAAATCAGAATCGGCATTTTGCTGGCCACAACAGCCTTGGTGCTGTCGTTAAAGGTGATTTTGTATTCACCATCGCCCCCGGTTATCAGGTAATCCGCTGCCGGATAGGCCTCGTTCCAGTTGTTGGTGTAGCGGCTGATCTTGAAGCGAGGGTTGGTACCGGTAAAGGTCTGCTGGGTTTCCCACAGGCCGGTACTGGTGTTTTTGGTCATGGCGGTAGCGGCCCAATTGTTGGGCGTGCCGCGGAAATAGGCATCGCTCCAGCCCTGGGCGCTGCTATCGCCAGCGCAGCCAATTAACAGCGCCAGGCTAAAGGCCAGCAAGGCGCCAATAAACCCCTTGCGGCGGGCAATCACGGTATATATGCACATAGTGTTTTCCTGTATCAGCGCCAGATAGCCTTAATCCCTGACTTACCCGCGTTCTGGAAATTATTGTTGTTATGGCCAATGAACTGTTTGTTGTGAGCACTAAAGCGAATAACCACGCAAAACCTAACCGACAGCGCCTAATTTGCCGCTGCGATTCACCGTCCTGAGAAGTGGAACTCTATGGTCTGCCGGGCGCCTGGCCCGTATTGATACCTGATACCGCTGGGTACTTATTGTGATTATGGGTTGTACAAGCCCTGGGAACTGCCACCCAAAAAGGGAGCTCGCACCTGCTCAGGCTAGTTACCTTGACTACTTGCATGCAAGATGAATACGTATGCAAAAGAGACGGGCGTCACACACCCGCCACAGGCGTGTGCGCCGGTAACAGTTGGCTGCATCTAGTCGGTACATGCCTGTAACGCGAATTCACGCGCCACAGGTTGCGCCTCGATACTTAACTCCAAAGCGCCATCCGCCCCCCTTTGCGCCAGGAGTTTTTGCCCCTGGTGCAGCCAGCAGCCGGGCGCCTCGCCGTAAAAGCGCAGGCGATAGCGGCGCGACTCCAGCGCCCCCGGGTAGCTGCCCTCGGCAGCCGCAATGGTCAAGCGGGCGGGGGCTTGCTGGTAGTGGATGCGGGTGAGCTGGCGCTGGCCGCGGCGATAGGCCTCGCTGGCGTCGTCATCTTCGATCACCTGGGCAGTGCCATCGGCGCCGGTGTAGATATCCAGCTGCCACTCCGCCTTGTTTTGCAGCGCTGTGGCCAGGGCATAGCCATAGCGCGGGATAATCGCCCCGGCCTTCACATACAGCGGCAGCTCGCCCACTGCCACCGGGCGGGTCAGCTCCCGGTCGCCCTCCAGCCATGTGCTCCCCTGCCAGGGATACCAGCGCCCCGGCGGCAGCCACAGGGTTTTGCTGCCGCTGTTATCCGCCGCCGGCGCCACCAGCAACTGCTCGCCCCACATGTACTGCAAATCAAACTGCCAGGCCTGGGGCAACTCGGGGTAGTCGAGCAACATGGGGCGCGCCATGGGCAGGCCGGTGGCGACGGCCTGGTGGGCGGCGGTATAGAGGTAGGGCATGAGCGTGTAACGCAACTGGCTGTAGTGCTGGGCCCAGCGCTGGGCAGCGGCGGAGCGGTCCAGCGGCCAGCGCGATTGGCCCATGCCGTGGGGTTTCCAGATAGGCGCAAAAGCCCCCAGGGCCAAAGCCCACTGCTGGTAGAGCGTCTCGTCCGGCCCCTGCCCTGCATTCCAGTCAAAAAAACCGCCGGCATCGTGGCCCCAAAAAGCAAAGCCCGCCAAACCCGCCAGCTGCATGGCGCGCACCTGGCCCTGCATATCGCTGTAATTGGGGTAGATATCGCCCGTCCAAAGGCTGGCATAGCGCTGGGCGCCAGCGGTCATACCGCGCACCCACACAAAGGGGCGTTTGTCCGCCAGGGGCGATTTATCCCAGCCATCCTGCACCAGCGCCTGGGCAATCAGCATGAACCAGTAGTTGCGCATTTCCGCCCAGGTGCGGCCATTGTGCAAACGGGTGCTGCCGTCGGCGGCGCCCATCTCGTCAAACTCGTCGATCCACAGGGCGTCGCCGGGAAATTGCAGTGCCGGGTCGAGGGATTGTTGGTAAAACACCTGCCAAAACCAGCGGCGGAAAGCCGGGTTGGTCAGGTCGGGGGCGCTGGCGCTGAACTCGATGTTGCCGATGGGAGGCACATTAAAATCTGCCTGCCAACCAGCGCTGTATTGGGCGATACAGCGGTTGAAATCCAGGGTGAGGATCAACCCCTGTTGCTGCAGCCAGGCGCCATAGGCTTTGGGG
>CAMLRI010000284.1 GCA_946482385.1 uncultured Cellvibrio sp. | reverse complement strand
TTTCTTACGTGAGAGAGTAACCGTTCCCCATTGTCCCCACGTTCCCCACTGCAAAACCGCCGTAGCCGAAACGTTTTAGCCAGCTTTCCCAAAATTCGCGGTAATCACATTGGGGGATTGGGCTTGCAGACGCAGGGCATCAAGGTAATCCGCCCATTTCTGCATCATCTCTTTACGCTGCTTAAGGTGCTTGGTGCGATTGTAGGCATTACCCAGGGGATCTTTTACCTTGTGCGCCAGTTGGTGCTCTATCCACTCCGCCGGAAAGCCCAGCTGTTCATCCAATATAGTGCGCGCCATCGCCCTAAAGCCGTGGGGCGTCATTTGCTCATTGGTGTAACCCATAGTGCGCAGCGCCACCCTTACCGCATTTTCGGACATAGGCCGCGCCGCGCCTCTGGCGGAGGGAAAGACAAACTCGCTGCGATCGGTAAAAGGCTGTAGCTCGCGCAAAATAGTGAGTACCTGTGTAGCCAGGGGGACTATGTGTTGCTTATCGGTTTTGGTCACCAGATAGCGCCACTCCGCTGCGTCCCAGTCAATTTGATCCCAGCGCATTTGGCGTATTTCCCCTGGGCGCTGAAACAATAAGGCCGACAGTTGCAGCGCTGCTTTAACGGCTGGCGATCCGGTATAGGCATCTATTGCTTTCATTAACGCGGCCACGCCTTGCGGCTCGGTAATGGCTGAAAAGTGGGTCACTTTGGGGGTGGTAAGTGCGCCGGATAAATCGCGGCTTGGGTCACTGGTTAATTTGCCCACGCGGATGGCATAGCGGAACACTTGGCTGGCAGTCTGTTTGGCGCGCTTGGCGGTTTCCAATAATCCGCGATCCTGCGCCCTGTGCAACACGGCTAATAATTCTGGCGGTGTTATTTCATTTATAGGGCGCTGCCCCAGCCACGGGAATAAATGGCTTTTAAGTAGGTTTTGGGTGCGCTCTTTATGAGTGGGTGACCACTCGGGTGAGATCATCGCAAACCAGGCATTGGCCAGAACTTCAAAGGTGTTTTCATGGGCGGCGTGAAGCTGCATTTTCTGCGCTTTACGCTCGGCCATTGGGTCAAGCCCCTGGGCTAGGTCATGCTTGGCTTCGGCAGCCTTCGCCCTCGCCTCTTTCAAGCTCACTTGCGGATATACCCCCAAGGGCATCAGCTTCTCTTTACCGGCCACGCGGTACTTCAATCGCCAGTACTTGCTGCCATTGGGATTAATAAGAAGATGCATGCCGCCAGAGTCGGTCATCTTGTAGGCCTTATCTTTGGGGGCTGCTGCTTTAACTTGAATATCTGTAAGCGCCATCCTGTCACCTGCCCGTGGGGGTATATGGTTTGGGGGTACAAGTCGGCTGCGGGGGGTACTTTTTTAAGGGCTGGGGGTATCAGATTTGGGGGTATTTGAATGTACCCCCAAATATACCCCCAGAATGGTTCGGATTTGGGGGTATCGCATCGGACTGTATCGGATGGAGTATAAACAAAAAACCCCGCATTTACGCGGGGTTTCGTACGATATTGGACTGTATCGTTCAGTAATATGGCGCACTCGGGAGGATTCGAACCTCCGACCGCTCGGTTCGTAGCCGAGTACTCTATCCAGCTGAGCTACGAGTGCGTTGTTGAGGCGCGCATTCTATTGATCGGGCTTCTTGTCGTCAAGCGTTTATTTCATTTTTTCGTGCGAAATCTTGAAATTAATGCTTTAAAAATCAAAACGTTACAAAAACCGATCAACTTGCCTTAAGAACATCCAACCGGATATTTCTGCGCACCACTAAGGCTGAAAATGGCGGTGAGAGAGGGAGTCGAACCCTCGATACCTTGCGGTATACACACTTTCCAGGCGTGCTCCTTCGGCCACTCGGACATCTCACCGTTAGATCGCACAGGGCATTTAACTACCCCCTGCGAAGGCGCGCTAATGTACACAAGCAATCCTCTAAACGCAATCTTATTCCGCCGGCCAAAAGCGAAAAAAATCGTCTGGATTCAACTTCTTGGGTGAGGCTGGCGGCGCCAGGGGCGTACCCAAGTAGATAAAGCCCACAATAGATTCTTCTGCCGCCAAACCCAGCGCCTGGGCAAGATGGCGATTGTAAGCAAGCTCCCCGGTGCGCCAAATTGCCCCCAACCCCAAGGCAAAGGCTGCATTGAGAATGTTTTGCGCCGCTGCTCCAGCCGACAACTGCTGTTCGATCACCGGCACCTTGGGGTGACCCTGGCAGCGCGCCACAACTACCATGACCATGGGCGCGCGCGCAGGCAAACCGCGCAAACGCTCTATAGCCGCCTCGCTCAGATCTGGATCCTGCAATAAGGAAGCAGACACAAACGAATCCCCCAAACGCTGTAGGCCATCCCCCTGCACCAGCAAAAATCGCCAGGGCTGCAAGGCGCCATGGTCGGCTGCGCGCAATGCCGCCTGAATTAAAAGGCGGCATTGCGCCTGGTCGGGTGCCGGCAAGCCCAATTTGGCCACGGAAACCCGTTCGTGTAACGCTTGTATTGCATCCATTTTTTACCCCTGTTGATGGTGCCAGCCAGCTGTTGCTGGCGGCTCGAATCTTTTTTGGCTATAAAGAAGCAAGAATTATATAAATCACTACAGGTTGCCGCGATGCTTTCATAAAGATCGCAACGACCCGCAGAGGGAACCTACACCCCACCTTGCCCACAACCAGAGCACAAGATGCAGATTCCCTTTTTAGTAATAGCTGTTGCTGCGGAAGTTTACCTGGTGCTGCTACTGGCAACAGCGGCACTTATTTGGCACTCGCGCCGGCAAAAAAACCTGCTCCAGCGCCAGCAGCAAAAACTGCTGGAAACCTTGCAAGAGCTAGAGCAAGCAGCACCCAACCCGGTGCCCGCCCCCAGCAAAAGCTACAAGCACTTTATCAACGAGGCCCTTGCCTTTACCGAGGCGCAGTTTAACGACCTCTGCCCCGGTGCCGAGATTAGCAATACCCCCATTACTGATGGCTCGCCAGAGCAGCAAATTATCAGCCTGCGCTATGCGTTTTTGCGCGCGGAAGAATTAAGCACAACCGAAGCGCCTGGCAGCCATGCTTATTGGCAGCTGCTGCAACAAAGCCTTACCCCCCTACTCCCCAGCTATGCTCCCGGCGGCAACACGGAAGAGCTGGAAACCTATAAAAAGCGGGTGGAAAACCTCGAAAAATTCAAAAAGCTGTTTTTCGACCTGGAAGAACAATGGAAAAATGCTCAAAACACAGCACAGGATTACTACGCCCAGCTCAACCAACTGGGTATGGAGCTAAGCGATAACGAGCGCTTTAACAGCTTGCTGGATGACTATCACAACACCTTTCTGGGGCTGGACCATCACTTTTTACACACCAGCCAAAGCCTGGGCGAACCCAAAACCATCAAGGTGATACGCCAGGATCCGCGCGCGGCCGAAGAGATTATCAAGCTGCGCAATGTAGCCGCCGATCAATACCGCATCATCAACAACCTTCAGCGAAAACTTGAAGAGGCGCAGTCCGACCACGAGAAAGCCATGATTGTGCAGGAGCTGGAACAGCAGTTACAGCGCCAGATTCGCTTTGTGCAAGAATCAGACACCTGCATACAGCTGCTGGAAGAAGAGCTGGCCACAGCCAATGAAAAAATTGCCAAGCAGGAGCACCAACTGGAATTAGACCAGCAAATCAACGAGGAAAATGAGCGTATCAAACAAACCCTGGAACATTTCACCCTGGAAAGCAAAGACCTAGTGGCCAACCTGGGGGAGCTGGAGGAGGAGAATCGCACCCTTAAAACCAATCTGGAACAGATTGGCAACCACACCCCACCTCCAGGTAATACCGCTGGCAACACCAACCTGGAGCAGCTGCAAGCGGAATTTATCAACCTGCAAAAACAATATGCCGATCTGGAAGAAAAGTACCTCGAACTGAAGTTTAAATAACCAGCTCACCCAGGCTCCAGGTCGGGATTTTTAGCCCTTGGCATGGACTTTTGACACAAAAAACCGTTTAATCTGGCCTCTATACTTGCCCCCTCCAGGCGCCCGGCCACGGCCGCGACAGATAATCA